>CBDVES010000045.1:0-6104 GCA_965373065.1 uncultured archaeon
GCAGACAAGCATGTTAATTTTATTCCTGCTTCAGAGTTTGAAAACTACAAACACTTTTTGCTTCCGGAAACTTTGGTAATTGCAGTTTCACAAAGCGGAGAAACAGCAGATGTATTAGAAGCTTTGGAAATCGCAAAACAAAGAGGCTCTAATATTATTTCAATAATTAACGCCCAATGTTCTTCAATAGACAAAATTTCTGACTATACTTTTTTAATAAAAGCCGGACCTGAAAAAGCAGTTGCCTCAACAAAAGCAACAACTTCCCAGATTGTTGTTTTAATTTTGCTGGCTTATGCCTGTGCAGGAAAATTAAGAGAAGGAGAGAGATTTTTAATTGATGTTGCCGGAAAAGTAAACGATATGCTAAACCCTCGCTATGAAGAACACATAAAAAAATTAGCAGAGATAATTTATCAAAAAGAAAATGTCTTTATAATTGGGAGAGGTATAAATTATCCCATGGCGTTGGAATCTGCAATTAAGATTATGGAAGTGAGTTATATTCATGCACAGGGTTTTGCAGGAGGGGAATTAAAACACGGACCCATAGCATTGATTGAAAAAGATACGCCTGTTATAGCTTTAGTTGCAAACGACGATGTCAAACAAGAAATAATAAGCAATGCAATAGAAGTAAAATCCCGAGGAGCTTATGTTATTGGTGTGTCCCCTGAAAACAACCAGGTCTTTGATTATTGGATAAAAACTCCTGATGTAAATGGAGAAGCCTCTTCAATGATTAATTTAGTCGCTGTTCAACTTTTGGCTTATTATCTGGGAATTTTACGAGGTCATGATGTTGATTATCCTCGGTCTTTGGCGAAATCAGTTACTGTTAAATAAATGAACAGAATGTTTTTTTGTATGTTCATGTTATTTAAGAAATAAGTTTGTATTTAATTGTTGGAAAAAATAGGGATGGATTTTTTCATTTTTATTTAAATAAATATCCTTGGTGTGACAAAAAGATAATTAGTCATTGCCCGCATAGTGTATTCACATGCTATGTCTTCTAGGCTGTCATTGAATTTAAATATATCTTTTATACAATATTGGGGAGGATTTTTCTGGCTTATTCCTACCCTTACACCAAAATTGCCAAACTCAGCATTAAGAAGATTGCAAATACCTTTTCTTGGCAGAAGTGTGTTTTCTTTGGAATCCTGATTATAATATATCACATGATTAATATTTACAGCAATCTCGTCAATTCCATAAGTTCTATAATTTTTATTACTAAGATATGCCAGTGAATTCAGAAAATGAAATTCAGTGAAAATTACCTGGTCTCTAACCCGGCGGAATTTTTTTAAAGCGTAATTTCTAATTTTTGGATTTTCTTTTGTAGGCATGGCTTTTAATCTATTTGCCCCAAATAAAATATCTTCTCTTGTCCAAAATTCTATTCCTCTTTGGGAACGAGTATTTTTTACAAAGGATAAATCTGCATCTTTAGAAATTAATTCAATATCTCTAAATTTTTTTTCTTCCTTCCAAGATTTATATCTAGATAAAGAAATTATTTTAGAGTCAAGACAAAAATCAGAACTAAGAAAATCATATGCGTCTATACCATTATTTGCTCCACTATATTCAGGTGCTTTGTTTTCCACCCAATCAAATATTCTTGCATAGTATTTATCAATTCGTGACATTATTTTTCTCCTATAAATTTTTTAAGCAGAAGATTTTTCCTTATTTCCAATAAACCCAAGGAATTATTTTTTTAGTTTTTCTCATATAATCTTTATACTCTTGACCAAATTCTTCAATCATCATTTTTTCTTCTTCAGGTAGTCTAATAAAATATAAAATGCTCCAAGTTAAAACTCCCATTATCCCCACAACCCAATTTGATAATATTATCCCCTGACATATAACCCAAATCCAAAGCATAGTATACATCGGATGCCTAATATATTTATAAGGTCCTTGCGTAATTAACTTGTGTTTTTTTCTGATTTCTAATACAGGAGACCAATTTTTACCTAATGTTTTATGAACACTCCAAAAGAAAATTAAGCCAAACCCAAAAGCTACGACTCCACTCCATCTTGCCCAATCAGGCAAACCCACATTAAAAGAATTCAGCCAGGGAGTAAAAACATAGAGCATTGGAAATATCATCGTTCCAACAGCTACAAGAAAAACTAGAAATTTCTCTCTTTTTGATTTTTTGTTTTTAGTTTTTTCAGTTTTTTTGTATTTTTTTCCATGTGGCATTCTAATTAACATAGTACAAACCAATAAAATCATAAAAATTATTTTCCAGATTATTTCTTGCATTTTTTAACTCCTTTAAAATACAAAGCTTTTATTTTACCTTTATCTCCTAAAAGTTTATTTTCTTCTATTCTAAATCCTACATTTTTTGCAAGAGTTTCCAAATCTTTGGGTGATAAGTTACCTTTATCAGCTTTAGGCGGTTTGCCCATTTTTCTTAAATATCTAAAACCAAGTTTTAACATTTCAAACTTTTTCATACCATAACTTGTTAAATCTATGACAATTAATTTTCCACTTGGTTTTAAAATCCTATAGGTTTCTTCTAATGCTTGGTTTGGCTTTTTAAGAACATGTAATAAATTAACCATCAAAACAGTATCAAATTCTTTGTCTGAAAAATTTGTTTCTTTGCAATTAACTTCTTGAAAACTTACATTTTTATAATTCTTTAATTGTTTCTTTGCCATACCTAACATTTCTTTTGAAATATCTGTAGCAGTAACATATTTTGCATTCTTAGCTATAACTTTTGTAAAATATCCTGTTCCGCATCCAAATTCTATAACTTTACCTAAATTTTTCTCTTTTGACAATTTTTCAGAAATTTCCTTGTTAATGGAGTCTCCAACTACATATATTGTATTTTCATCAAATTTCTCCGCAATTTTCCCCCAGTCTTTTTCTTGTTTTTTATCTACCATTATTTATTGTCCTTATTTATTTTAATTTTAAATTTTTCAGCAGTAAAACACCTAAAATGACTTGTGCTATTGCAATACATTCAAATATTACTAATATAGCTATTTTTTCTATCTGAAATATTCCCTGCCCTAAATTATGGATCATAATAAGGGGTGTGAAAGGAAGAATGATTAAGGGTATCAAAATAATTAACCAATGTGCTGTAGGTCTAGTTTTTTCTTTATATTCTCTAAAAGCAAACATTCCTACACAAGTTGTTAAAATTGTTGCAATTAGCCCAAGTATTACTCCGCGAAAATAAACAAAATCATAAATATAAAAAATTACTTTAGATATGAAATAAAATAAACCAAGTAAGATATAAACAAAATAAATTTTATTTTCTATTAGTTTCATATTTTATCACCACCTTTTATTTTATTATGGGGAATTGGTTTTCCATAAGGAGAAATCATAGGATTACTCAAAAATTTATCCAGTTTTTTAATTGTATATTCTGAAAAAGTATGCTCTAATTTATGTGCTTCTTCATGAACTTTTCTTAAATCACAATTTAAAATATCTTTAAGAAAAACTTCAATAACTCTGTGATTATGCATAATTCTTTTTGCTTCTTTTAATCCCTTTTTTGTAAAATAAATATTTGAATATGGTTCTGCCCGCAAATATTTTTTCCTTATTAATTTTTTTATCATATCAGAAACACTTGCTTTTGAAATTTTAAGCTCTCTTGCTATTTCAACTGATTTAATTCCTTGAGATTTATCTTTTTGATTTTCATAAATAAAATAAATTGTTCTCAAATAATCTTCAGTTGAAATATTTATCATAATGATAAAATAAAAATATAACTATTTAAATCTTTCTAAAAGTTAGTTATGGCTAACTTATAAGGATATTATGACATAATCCTTCCACATCAAAACCCTCCAGCCCAATTTTAATCAAAACTTGCCTTATCTCATTTATTGTTTTTTGCTGAGATTTTTTTATCAACATTTGGCCACTTTTCTTCCACTTCTTTTCTAACTTCGTCTAAAGATATCCAATTTTTAGAACACCTTAGAAACTTTCTTAATTCTTTTCCGATGTCAAATTTATTTTTCTTGATTGTTTTTTTATTTTCTCTCATTTCAAACTTCCCCCCTCAAATACCTCTTCCTTTTCGCTTCATCAAACTTTTCAATTGCATATCTTAACATTGTCCTCGGCATATTTTTATAATGCTGTTTCAAGAAATTTTCCTCAACTTCTAAATCTCGTTTTCCAACTTCCCTCAACATCCATCCAACTGCTTTGTGAATCAAATCATGTTTGTCATTAAGCAACAATTCAGAAATCACAAGTGCGTCTTCAAACTCGTGTTTTTTGATAAAGGCAAAAGTCGAAACAATTGCAATTCTTTTGTCCCAAAGATTTTCTGACTGAACTAACTCATACAAAATATTTTTTTTCTTATCTAACAAAAAACCTCCCACAATATGTGGAGCACTTAAATCCACCAAATCCCAGTTATTTATATTTTTTGTATTATTCAAATAAAAATTAAAAATATTTCCTTTATTTTCTTCATCAGATTTTTTATATTTGTCGGTTAGAATAAATAGAGCAACAGAGCGATGGTCATGCACCTCGCTGTTTAATAATTCTTTAATCTTTGGGAGACTCAATCCAGAATATTTTTTCGCGACCTTTCTTTGAACAGGAACTTTAATCCCAAGAAAAATATCACCCTCGCCATAATCTCCTTCACCTGTCTTGAAAAATCTCTGCAGAACTTCTGCCTGCTCAGGATTTGCAAGAGATTGAAGTTCTTTTTTTAATTGATTTAACATAGAGAATTAAAAATTAAAGGGTATAAAAATTTGTCTTATGCTAAATAAAAAAGAAGATTAAAGATTTATTCTTGAAGTTTGTTATCTAAAGATTGTTCACTTTTAAAAATTTTATTTCTTTCCATTTCTGTTTGAACTGCTTGAATTTCCCAACAATCTTTAGTCATACATCTCCCAATATAACCCATTGCTACCCCTCCAGCAATTGTTTCCATATCTTGAGTCGCTAAACCATATACTACTGTTCCCAATCCCGCTAATTTGGATAAACTTCCAAGACGTTCGTAAAATCTATGATACCCTACCATAACAACACCCACAAAACTATCTTTATAAACTTTTCTATAGTGTAGTCACTATAAAATTAATAGATAACTCCCAAATCCTAATCTCAAAATTAAACCAAATATTTTAACATAAACCAAAAATGCAAAAAACTCCCTGCTAAAACAAAAATATGAAAAATCTCGTGCATGCCAAACCACCTTGTTCTTGGCACAAATTTATCTAATGCAAAAAAAACAGTTCCAAATGAATATGCAATTCCTCCTGCAAGCAAAAATAAAACTCCCTTGTAATTTACTGAATTTAATAAAGGAACAAGGGCAATTAAAATAATCCATCCCATGAGAAGATAAATAATTGTGGAGAGTTTTTCACTGATTTTAATATTGCTGGATTTTAATACAACCCCGAAAACTGCCAGCCCCCAGATAATCCCAAAAAGACTCCAGCCCAAGCCTCCCCTGAGAACTGTAAGACAGATTGGAGTGTATGTTCCTGCAATAAGCACATAAATAAAACAATGGTCTATTTTTTTGAAAATCTTTTTTGCCTTGCTGTCTAAAGAAAAAAAGTGGTAGAGTGTGCTTGCAAGATAAAGTAAAATTAAACTTGCTCCAAATATAGAAAATCCGACGACATGCCAGTTTGTCCTATGCAAAGAGGAAAAAACAATTAACAAAACAAGTCCTGCAATAGAAAGTAAAAACCCAATCAAATGCGTTAAACTGCTTAATGGCTCATTATTTTTCATATATTTTGGATTGCCTGCAATTTTATATAATTAACTCTCAAGAATTATTTCTCCAGCGCTTTTCTAATCTGCCTTTTTGGTTGCTTTGTCTTCCCAACTGCCTGATGTTTCATTTGCTTTGCAGAATCTTTCCCTCTTTTTTCACCAGCTTCAACAACTGCTGATTTTTTCTCTTTTTCTTCTTTCTTTTTCTCCTTGCCCTCTGTATTTACATCCCCTTTTACAGAGGGTACACCCTTGGGTGCAGTTTTCTCTGCAGGTTTTATTCCTTCTTTTGCCTTTTGCATCAAGGTCTTTTTATC
>CBDVES010000046.1:0-6060 GCA_965373065.1 uncultured archaeon
CAACATTACAACTATAATCTCTATACTCTTGTTCTTTTTGTTGTTTTTCTGTGCATTGCGCATCTTCTATCCATTTTGTATTTCCTGTATCATACCAATTATCATAAGAATCACAATCTTCAGTTAAATAATCACATTCACATCCTGCATCACATATCCCCTCATAATAATAAACATTGCCAATGCATTTATCAGCACAGTCTTCATTTATTTCGCACTCAGCTTCGCATGCACTTATATCACATGTGTGAGTTATTGTATTATCTCCAATTGTACATGTTCCTGGTTCTTTACAGACACTTGTAAATGCATTTCTATAGTCCCATGTTAATTGATTTTCATCAGGGTTATTAAAACAAGTTGCAATTTCTAATAAATTATTTCCAGAGCAGTCAATTGGAGTTCCTGCTACACAAGTTGCATCAACACAAGTCTCTTGACCATTACAATACAAGTCATCATCACAATCTTCAATAAGAGTAGTTTGAACTTCACAAAAATGCTCAAGACATATTCCTTCATCATGTTTTATTTCTGTTCCATCACAATAATTATTATCTAAATAATCACAATCATCATCTATTATACATTCAACAATTTCAAATTCCCAAGAAATATCATTACTTCTTCCTGCATTATCTTTTGCATAAACATATACTGTGTTTATTCCTAAAGGCAAACCTGTTTCAGGAGTATAAGTTGCAGTAGCATCTAAAGTATCAGCAATCTCAACATTAGCAGTAACAGGTTCTCCATTTAATGACATTGATACTAATCCAGTATTAATTCCAGAATTAGATTGTTATTCTTCTTCTATATAGACACTTATTTCAGGTTTTCTATTAATTGTCATGCTATTTTTTTCAGGTAATAAATCTTTAAATTTAGGATTTGTTAAATCAATATGAAACATCTGGTTTTGTTCTGGTTCTTCTGTACATACATCAGACCACCAAGTTAATTTTAAATAACCACCCATAATTTCATCTTCAGTTCTTAAACCAAAAGGAGCAGTATATGTTATTGTTCCTGAACCATCCCATCTATAAAATCTATTTGTTGCATCAGGATTTGTTAATGTAAATTCAGGTTCTGTAATATACCATCCATTTAATCCATCAGGATCAGGAGGATTTACAGATAAAGATGTTGTTGAATGAACATAAAACTCTTCATCACCATTTTTAGTTATATGCTCATAACAATCATCTGCATAAACAGTCCAGTAAACAGTTTCACCTGCATTTAGCAATGAAGAAGATAATAAATAAGAATAAACATCATCAACCTTACTTGTGTGAGAATAATTAATCCATTCCCCACTTCCTATTTTAATTCCAAACAAAACATCTCCAACACAAACTAGATAAGTTACAGTTGCAGATAAAGTTACATCATCTGTTTCAAAGACACAATCTGGTTCTTCAGTTTTATCAATTATACAAGCTCCAAGCCATGGTGTGTAGTCTACATTTGTAGAAACAGCGTCGCCATTTCCAAGTCCTACTCCTGATGGACCATCGCAACTTCCCCACCAATTATATTCTGCGTCGACATCTGTCGCAATTAAGTTTTCTACACCATATAAAATATTTCCCACAATATTATTATAATTTATTGTGGTTGTTGTTGCTGTAACACCTCCGCCAGTTGCATCCAAAATCAATACACCTTCTCCTGTGGCACCTATAATATCATTGCCACTTATGTCTATGTTCCTACTCAATTCTCCAGGTGTCTGTTTAGGTTCTGAATACCAAGTGTTAGGTCTTATGTATATGTTTTTACCTTTTATTGCGTCAGGATTAGAATAATGAGGTATTGCATCAGCTATCATATTATTTGTAATAGTTATATCCCAACTACCCATTATTATAATATTAGCTGCTCCATCATGGATATAGTTCTCTTCAATTACAATATCACTTGAACCCATACAAACTAATAACGAATAAGGCGTAGGTTCTAAACTTCCATAAATTTCATTATTTTTTATTGTAACGCCTTTTGCATGTCCTGTAACAACAACATTTGTATTTCCTGTTTTATATACTTCATTTCCTTCAAGTAAAACATTATTGTCAGGACCTGTATGTTCTGTCCATTCATCTCTTACTCTTATTCCAATACTACTAATATCATGAATAATATTATTTATTATTTCTACATTATTTGCATGCACATCTATTCCTAATCCACATGGACATTCAGTTCCAGTACCTGTGCAAGTTATATCTTTAACAATATTATCATTAACTTTTGCACCATCACCTTCAACTAAAATTGCACCTATATCACTAGAACTATCTGCTCCTGTACAAATAAAATCTTGAATAGTAAAACCTTGTACTGTCACATCATCTGCTTGTATATTAATTGCAGGATTTGTTAATGTGTTTTGACCATCAATAACCGGATTAGAAGCCGCCTGAATAGTCAATGATTTATCAATAACAATATTTTCATCATAAGTCCCATCAGCAACGAGGATTGTATCTCCTGGCAATGCAGCATCAATTCCATCCTGAATGCTTGTGCATCCAGTATTGCCTAATATAGTTCCGCACCTGACTTCTATAGTGCCAGTGTCGTCATCAAGAAGCGGATTTCCATTTACAACAAGATTATCAAGATAAACATTTACAATACCTGGACCCGTCATTGGCGAGCCTGCTCCTAAACCAATATTTACAATTTTTTGTCCATGATAGTCTGCTATATTTACTGGACTTGTTAAATTATACCAATTTGAAGAACTAGATAAAGTCCACTCAATCCATTGGTCTATTGTACTGTCATGATGAGTGTTAATTATAACTCTGCCATCTTCAAATTCAAGAAATATCTCATCTGGAGCATTAACACCGCTTCCTGCAACTGTATAACCCCAATAACTAATTTCAGTGTCGCAATCCAACACAAAGTTAGTAGGCACACCAACCATTGCATAATCCATTGTTGAAACACTTGAACTTGTTACATGAATACTATGAATGCCATCATGGACATAAGTTGAGTCGGTGTTCCATCCCATAGTAATATCTGTAGTGCCACTTGAATCTATATCTTCTGTCATAAAAGTAGGATTTGGAATTCCATTACTATTGCTTGTTCCTTTTGTGGCTGTCTGAAAAACAAAACTTCCTGTTCCATCTGGAATTCTTTGATGTGTTTTATCGTCGTTATCTCCATCATTAAGGAGCAATGCCTGATTCTGTAATACATCACTATCATCAAACAAACTTATGTCTTCATCAGTATTAACTAATCCATCTAAAGAATCTAAAACATAAAAATCAGTTATTATAACATCAGGAAAAAAATAATTATCACTACCTTTATCTTGAAGATACCATCCATTTAAATTTACAGGAGCACCATTGTTATATAATTCTACCCATTCATTTCCAGCATCTGTTCCAAGAGGATTCAACTCAACTTCATTAATATAAACAGAAGCAAGTATTAACGGTAAAAATAAAATTACAAAAAATAAAGCCAGTAACCTCTTCTCCATTATTAAATAAATATTTTTTCTTATTTAAACATATAGCACTACTTTGTTTTGATGAAAAAAATAAGATTTGGAAAACACCAAAACTCACAGGCACTCCAATATCATTCCCTGCTTTATCTTTAATATAATAAAAGTTATACTAAAGTTAATATGTAGTTTAGGAATAGTAAACTTTATAAATGACAGATCTATTAATATTCTATGTATGTTCAAAGAGAAATTCACAAAAAATTTGAAAGAATTAAAAAGATCTATTCAATTATTGCATTAGTTGGAGCAAGACAATCAGGCAAGACCACTTTTTTAAAAGAAAATGCTTCACAATCTAATTTTGCTTATTTATTATTTGATGACCCTGATATTAGAGAATTATTTGAAACAGATTTAAAAGGATTTGAAGCTCAATATCTCAGTAAAACCAAAGTTGCAGTGTTGGACGAAATTCATTATTGTTCTGATGCCGGAAGAAAATTAAAATATCTTGCAGATAGCGGATATAAATTATGGATAACTTCTTCTTCTGAAATAATTTTAAGTAAAAAGATTTTGTCATTTTTGGTGGGGAGAGTTTCAGTTCTTAGATTATATCCTTTTTCATTAAGTGAATTTTTAAAATCAAAAAATCAAAAAATTGTTTCAGATAAAATCATTAAAAGAGTAATCCTTGAACACATAACTTATGGAGGGTATCCTAAAGTTGCGACTACTGAGGATTTGGAACTGAAAAAGATTATTCTAAAAGATATTTACACCACTTTAATTTTAAAAGATGTAGCAAATACATTTTCAATTAATGATATTAATTCTCTTGAAAAATTTGTAAAATATATTTCATGCAATATTGGGAATGTGATTTCATACGAGAGTATTACAAATAATCTTGGGATGCCTTTTCAAACAATTAAAAAATATTTAGATGCTATGGAAAAAAGCCATTTGATTATCAGAATCCAGCCATTTTACAAAAATAAATTAAAAGAAATTGTTAAGCAACCCAAGATTTATTTTATTGATAATGGATTAAGAAATGCAGTTTTAAATGATTTTAAAAATGAGATTTCCGGGAATGTTTTTGAGAATTATGTTTTAACTGAATTATTGAAAATGGGGAAAATTCCAAAATATTGGAGAACAAAGACTAAAGCAGAAGTTGATTTTATTATTGAAAATGAGTCTGAAATTATTCCTATTGAAGTAAAAGTTAATGCTTCGGTTAATAAAATTGAAAGGTCATTAAGAAGTTTTATTGAAACATATAAACCAAAAAGAGCATTTGTTATAATTTACAAGGGCAAGAAAGGAGAAATAAAGGTTGGTGGTTGCAGAGTTATTTTCACAGATGTTTTAGAATTAAAAAAACTTATTGGCAACTTGCAACACTAAACATCAAAACTAACAGGCACTCCAATATCATTCCCAGCTTTATCCTTAACATAAATTGTCAAGTCATGATGTCCTTTTCTAAAACTTTTTCTCTTCTCGCAAATCCCGTTTTTTAATCTTGAACACAATCTTTTTTCTCTTAATTTTCCTTTTCAAAACATTTATAATAATCTAATCTGTTAAAAAATATGGGTCAAAAAAGAGTGATGATTTTTATTGATGGAAGTAATTTATATTATAGTTTAAAGAACCTAAAAATCAAGAGGATAGATTTTCAAAAACTTCCTAGATTATTAGTAAAAGATAAATTGTTGATTTCAACATTTTATTATAATGCTCCTTTGAACATAAAAATAAATCCTAAAACTTATTGGGAGCAGCAAAAATTCTTCAATGAATTAAAAAAAATTCCGGATTTTAATGTTGTGCTTTGCAGATTAAGAAAACATAAAAGAAAAAATGGAAATTATGTTTTTGATGTAAAAGGCGACGATGTTCATTTAGCAGTTGATTTGGTTTCAGGGGCTTACGAAAATTTATACGACTTTGCAATAATCGTGTCAGGTGACGAGGATTTTGTTCCAGCAATTAAGAAAGCCCAAAAATTAGGAAAGAAAATAATAAATGCTTATTTTAAGAGCAGTTCTTCAGCATCATTAAAGAAAACTTGTGATGATTTTATTTATATGAATGACTTAGTTAAAGAATTGTAAAATAAAACTGCCCGGCATTGCCCGAAGACCATACCGGGGAATATATTAATAATAGAACATATTTAATCTTTAAATATTCTTCGGTTTGTCAAAAATCTTTTTTTGAAGCAGAAAAAAAGTAAATTCGCCACTCAACACTAAACACCAAAACTAACAGGTTCACTACTTATCTGATGCCCTGCTTTATCTTTAACATAAATTGTTAAATCATAATCTCCTTTTCTAAAACTTTTTCTCTTCTCGCAAACACCATCTTTTAATCTTGAGCATAATCTTTTTTCTCTTAATCTTTCTCTGCTGTCAATATAACTATAACCAACTTCTTTAAAATTTTTTTCTGTTATGCTTATATTAAAATAAATGTATTTTGCATATCTTCCTTCTCCCTGTTCCCAAAAACTATCAAGGTTATTTATTTCTGGGTCAGTTACATAAACATCAAGTTTA
>CBDVES010000047.1:0-5918 GCA_965373065.1 uncultured archaeon
ATTCTTTTTTTAACTGCCCCTTTTTCATCTTATTTTATTCTTTAATGAATTTTCCAAAACAATCAATTTGCATTTGAAAATCACCAAGTTTCCCTTTAATTTTTATAATACTCTGCAGTTCTTTTAATTCCTTCTTCTAAACTAAATTTTGGTGTATAGCCTAATTTTTCTAATTTTTCTGAACTGCTATACCAAAATTTTTCAGTCATCCATTTTATTGTATCATGTTTAAAAGGAGGATGAAATCCAAAAAATTTTCCTGCTAATTCCATCAAATAACCTCCGATAAAAAAAACTACTTTAGGAAATTTTATTGGGTAAACTCTTTTTCCATATACTTTTTCAATCGAATTTATTATTTCATTGATACTGTAATGTTCTCCGTTGGTTACATGATACTTTTCATAAAGGATTCCTTTTTTTAAAACTAATAAACAGGCTTCAACTAAATTTTTCACATATAAAAATTCCATACATTTCTTATTTCCACTTATCGGAAAAAATCTTTGATTAACCGCTTTGAACAATTTTTTCATTTCAAAATCTCTTTCTCCAAAAACCATAGGGGGTCTGAGAAAAATTATCGGAAGTTTATATTTTTCAATAAATTTTTCTGCAATTTTTTCCTGAGCAAGTTTGCTTTCACCGTATATATCTACAGGACTACATGGGGTTTTTTCATTAACCGGGTTGCCGTCTCTTGATGGACCAACAGAAGAAACACTCGACATTATAACAATTTTTTTGATCTTTTTATCTTTGCATACATTAAGTAAATTTTTTGTGCCTTTTACATTAACCTTAAAATATAATTCGTCTGGAATTGGCATTGGCCTGGCAATTGCCGCCAAATGAAAAACAATATTTACTCC
This sequence comes from uncultured archaeon, assembly GCA_965373065.1. Classification (GTDB taxonomy): domain Archaea; phylum Nanobdellota; class Nanobdellia; order Pacearchaeales; family GW2011-AR1; genus JAUWPB01. The sequence continues at coordinate 873 of CBDVES010000047.1, forward strand.
TTTGATAGCTTCCTTTAATGAATTAATATCGAGCAAATCTCCTTTAATAATCTCAACTTTCAGTTTTTTCAGCAATTCAATTGAATCTTTTTTATTTTCCAAAACTTCATCCGATCCACCTTTTCTGATAAATGCTTTAACACTATATCTTTCCTCAACTAATCTTTCAACTAAATGACTTCCGATAAAACCGCTTGCTCCTGTAACAAGTACTTTTGTTTTCATTTTATGGCAATAGTGGAGAAAAAATCCACGCAATAGATGCACTGGTTTTTCTAATTATTTTATTTTTTACTAAAAATTTAGCAAGAGGTTTAGTTAAAATACTCGCAAGTATTCTTTCAAATAAAGGATACTCTTTTCTTTTAGGAGAATTTCTGCAAGCCCAGACATGACCTAATTGCGCCAAAAAAATCATTTCTTTTTCGTTGTAATTTTTAGTGTACAAAGGGGCATTTCCTGTTTTGGGATTAATATAATCTAACCATAAGTTTTTTTTAATTACGCCTTCTTTCATGGCAATTTTATAAATCTCTGTTCCAGGGTAGATTGATAATGCATTTATTCCAATCCAGTCTGGTTTTGTTTCTTCAATTAACTTAAATGTATCCCATGTTTCATTTGGTCCTTCTTTTAGTGAACCTACAATTAAGAAATATTTCACATCAATTCCTGCTTTCCTCGTTATCTTAACAGCAATTTTTATCCTTTCAACAGTTATGTTTTTTCTAACTTCTTTAAGAACTTTGTTGCAACCTGATTCTGCACCATATTCAATTAAGTCACACCCTGCTTTTTTCAAAATTTTTAATTCTTCTAAATCAACAGTGTCAACTCTTGCCTGAATTCTAAAGTTGATTGGCAGTTTACTTTGAATTAATAATTCGCAGAATTTTACAACCTTATCTCTTTTTATTGTAAATAAATCATCAGCAAATCTGATATAGTTGATTTTATATTTTTCATACAAATGCCTGACGATTTCAAATAGTTTTTCAGCAGAAGCACTTCTTATTTTTCTCCCCCACGCATGAGTTGTCGCACAAAATTTGCATCCCATTGGACAGCCTCTTGAAGTTGTTACCAAAGTTGTCTGATTGACATTTGTTTTAACATCTGGAGGTAATTTATAATCTTTCATAGGAAATAAATCATAAGCAGGAATAGGCAAACTTTCAATTTCTTGCATGAACTCCCTCGCAGGATTAATTTTTATTGCTCCATTTTTCCTGTAACTTATCCCATTTATTTTAGATAATGATTTTTTCTTTTTAATTTTGTTTACAAGTTCAACCAATGTTTTTTCCCCTTCTCCTCTAACAACTATGTCCACATACGGGTAATTTTCTAATATTAATCTGTCAGTAAATGTTGGATGAAGTCCCCCAATGATTGTAACAATATTTTTATTCAATTTTTTGATTTGTTTTAAAGTTTTTAATGCAGCATATCTATTTTCAGTGAGGCAGGTGATTCCAATTATTTTTGCACCGCTATCAACAGCAATTTTTGCAGTGTCAAAGCAGTCATATTGTTTAATCACTGCATCAATTACACTGCATTTTATTTTTCTCTCTCTTAAAAAAGCCGCAAGACTGGCAATGCTCAAAGGTACCCCAGACATAGGAAATTTACTCGTTGTTTTTTTGTCCAGCGGAGGATTTATTAAACAAATATCAATATCTTCATTTCTCATTGTAATAATTTGATAATTTCATCCATTTTTAAGGATTTATCTGCTCTACTTATTTTTTTATTTGAAATCAACATCCCATTTAATTCCTTGTCATCAGGATATCCATGCATAGAAACAAATTTTTCTTTTTCTGATCTTTGATAAAAATTCGGAAAAAAATAATTCCCTTTTTCCACAAATAAAATTACTTCCCCATATTTTTTATCTGAGGGGATTTTATACATTTCCATCAATCTTTTATCCAGTATTTTTATTTCTTTTATTTTTGAGATAATTTCTAAAACATTCTTTTTTACATTTTCATTTTCAAACCAAAAATGTATAGTCGTTCCAGCAATAAAATAAAGATAATCTTCCCTTTTTGGAAGAATCTTTTCCAAATCAATATAATTTTTTATGTCTGCAAATCCATGGTCAGACCAAATAAAAACTTTCCCTTTTTTATTTTCTTTTAAAAATTTTATAATATATTTTTCTATTAGTTTATCCATCTTTCTCAATACTTTTTCTGTTTCTTTACTTTTTTTACCAAATTTATGTATTGTTTTATCAATACTCATTAATTGAGTATAATAAATTTCTTTTTTCCTTGGTTTTAATAATTTTTCTAATCTTTTTTCATCACTTGCGTATCTAAAGATAATTTTTATTTTTTCTTTATCCTTTTCTTTTGTCACAAAAAATGGCCATTTATAAAAAACAAAATCTCTTTTTTTAAAAAACTTTAATTTCCATAAATTTTGTTTAATACAAGTATCAAAATATTTTAATTTATTATTTGGAATATTATGTAACCCGGAAATCCATGTTCTTCCTTTAATATACTGTAGTGCCGCCGCCGCATAATTTTTCAATGTTTTATTAATAGATAACATTCTTAATAATTCATTATCAAAAATAGACTTTTGAGATTTTTGAAATTCCAGCCAAATTTTTGTTTCTTTAGGAGGTTTCCCTGTAAAAAAAGAATATTCAATTCCGGTAAATGCAAATAAGGTTTCAAGTTCAGAAAAATAATTCTTTTTTCCAAATTTGTGCAAGAATGGAGTATTCTCTTGAGAGATTAAATCTTTTCCTAAGCCATCTATACAAATTATTAGTCTTGGAACCATTAAATTTTTTGAAGAAAAAATGCTATATAAGCATTTGCATTTAATTATGCAGATTTAATTTTTTAAATAATTTTTTAAATATTCTAAAATTATTTTTGGTTTTAAACTGAATAAAGCATTTGCTTCACAGTAACAACCATAATAGCAATATCTGCATTTATTGCGTTTATTTAATTTTTTGAGAATGTTGCTCAATTTTTCTTTTGAATCAAAAATATTTTCCGGTTTAACTTCTTCTTTCACCATGTTACATGGAAAAATATCTCCATTTGCTTCCACCGCAATACTCAACTTCCCAGATTTACATTTAATAGGGTCAATAATTTTATTAATCTCTCCTTCATAATATTTTTCTTTTGAAATGTCTGGCCAATTCATTATGTATTCATAAATCAATTCAGAAAAAAGTATTGGTGCTCCTATTTTTTTCAAATATAGTATTTTTTCAAGAACTTTTTTTAATTGTGCTGAAGAGGGTTTTGATATCCCAGATCCTTCTCTAACATTCCCATACATAGTCACAAAGTTGCATTTAACACCATGTCTTTTTGCAATTTTTACCATTTCATCTATATACTCTAATTTTTCACAAATTATCTTAGTTAATACAGTGTTAATATATATGTTTTTTATTCCATGTCTTTTTGCAATTTTTAATGCTTTAATAACCTCTTCAAATTGCCCCGCTCCTCTTAAATAATCATGAATATGTTTTGGTCCATCTAATGAAATTCCCAAAAATTCAATTCCCCTTAAATCATTAATTTTTTTGGGAACAAAAGTCCCGTTTGTTGTTATCCCAACACCCATGTTTAATTTTTTTGCGTATTTTATAATTTTTCCTATGTCTTTCCTTATCAAAGGTTCTCCCCCATTTATTGACAAGTGAACAGTTCCAGCTTTGGCAAGTTTTTTAAGCATATATTTTACTTTTTCTAATGAAAGTTCTTTTTCTTGAAATTTATATTCTAGACAATGGCGACATCTGAGATTGCATCTTTTAGTGATTTTTAATACTGCTCTTAAAGGTATATTCTTGCCAAAGATTTTATTCTTTAAAATTGCATAAAATATTTTTATATATCTTTCCATTTTTACCTACCAACTTAATTAAATTTTTTGAAGAAAAAATGCTATATAAGCATTTGCATAATCTATGCTTACACCTTCCCAGTTTTTACCTTCGCAAGGATAAATTTTATTCAAAATCCTTCGCCCCTTTTCTAATTTTGCTTTATCAACTTTCCTTTTTTCTATAGAATCTATTAAATATATTATAGTAGAAAATATAACTAAATCAGGAGATTTTCCAGGAGGAAAAAAAGCAGCAATTCCAAATTTTTTCAATCTCTTATAATACTTATACTTGAATAACAAAGTTACAATGCGAATAGGAATCACAGATAGTTTCCCAAAATTTATCTTAAATCTATTTTTTAAAATAGCATTTAAATAAGGATGATAAAATTTTGTTCTCATGTCTGATATAGACTTTGCCAAATCTTCATAATCTTTAATTTCTTTTTTTAAAAATATACTAAAAAAATATTTTGAAACCTCTAAAATATTTTTTTTTGCAATAAACCATTCCCCCTCAATATCCTTAAAAGGCAATTTTTTTGGATTTATTTTCCATTTATTAAATTGCTCAATTTTTTTATCTAAATCTGGCACTTTTTTATACAATTTAAAAAAATCTTTTTTATATGTTTTTTTAAAAATTTCCATTGATTTCTTGTAACCTATTTGGTATTTTCCACTTAAAAGTAAAAGAGAAGTACAGCAAGCAGCATATGCTTGTTGGATAATATAAGTTAAAAAATCTTTTTCATATTTTCCATCTCCAGAATAATATTCTATCATTTGGCTCATTCTGTCTAAAAGTAGTTTTGCCCCTTCAGATAAGGGAGTATCTTTCAAATTATAATCTGGGATTAAGTTTCTAAAATCTTTGCCATAAAGCAACAAAGAATGGTTTCTTAATTCATAAGTCCTTATTCTTGGAAGAAGGTTTCTTAAATCAGAAGGGTTGTCGCATTTTAAATCAATGTAAAAATTCTCCTTCATTTTTTGTTCTTCTTTTTTAAAAGGATAAAAATTAATAATCCCGCGATATCCTAATTTTTTGGAGATGTCTATAGAAATTTTGTCTATTTTTTTTTTTAGTTATTTTTTTTCTACAGATTATTTGAATGTCATAATCATTATAAGGAAAAATTTTTCCATCTTGTATTTTAA
>CBDVES010000048.1:0-5857 GCA_965373065.1 uncultured archaeon
GAATTTTTTTAGCTATTTTTATTCTGATAAAATTGTTCTTAAAATGTATAAGGCAAAACAAGTCAATGAAAATAATTCTCCAAGATTATATGAAATTTGCAAAGAATTGTCAATAAAGACAAAAATGCCAATGCCAAAAATATACATAATCCCTGATGAAAATCCTAATGCTTTTGCTACCGGAAGAAATGAAAACCATTCTGCTGTTGCTGTAACCCAGGGTATATTAAATCTTTTAAGTGATAGAGAATTAAAAGGAGTCCTGGCCCATGAATTTGCGCACATTAAAAATAAAGATATTTTGATTTCCACAGTGGTTGGGATGATTGCAGGAGTAATTTCTTATATTGGGGTAATAGCCCAGTGGTCTGCTATTTTTGGAGGTTTTGGGGGCAATGACGACGAGGCAGGAACTGGCATTATAAAATTAATAGTATTGGCAATTATCACCCCTTTAATTGCCACAATAATTCAATTAGCAATCTCAAGAAGCAGGGAATACCTGGCTGATTCATCTGGTGCTAAGTTTATTGGAGATGGGGATGCTCTTGCAAGTGCATTGGAAAAATTAGAAAAAGGCTCTAAAACTCATCCAATGAAATTGGGAAATAAAGCAACAGCTCATCTTTTTATTACAAATCCTTTTTCTGCAAAAAGTTTTTTAAATTTATTATCTACACACCCTTCAACAAATGACAGGATAAAAAAATTAAGGAATATGAATTTTGATAACTAAAATATAGTGTTAATAAGTGGGACAAAAGCTTTAAAAGAGGTTTTTTCTTTTTAGTTTAACTTAAATTAAATATCGAGGTTAAAATGACAGACGAAACAAACGAAACACAACAAGTTTCTGAGGAAGCTTCTGCAGAACAAGAACAACCGCAAGAAGCACCAACAGAATCTTCTGAGAGTGCTGAAACAGAAAGTGCTCCTGCTGAAGAGCCAGAAGCAGAAGTTCAGGAAGAAACGCCTTCTGAAGAATCTGAAGAAGATAAAGAAGAAAATATTCCAGAAGATTCTGAAGAGGAAGCTCCTGCTCCGGCAGAAGAACCTGAAGAAGAAAAAGCTGAAGAAACTTCAGAACCTGCTGAAGAATAAACACAATTTATTTTTTTTATTTTTTATTTTGTTTTCATCAACAAATTTATATACTCTCCTGACAATTTTTCATTATGGGGTTGAAAATACTTTTAAGTTTTGTTTTTGTCATATTTTCAATTACACTTCTTGTTCTTTATTTATTTGTGCCGTTTTCAACAACTGAATTTTGGATGAAGCCAGACAATTCTAATTTTACTTTGGAGAGTTATGGAAAAGACAACATGCAATTTTATCCTAACATGAGATACCCTGACTATAAAATTTCTTATAAAATTGATGATTGCCCGTTGCAGAAAAAATATGACATGGAAAGAGCATTTGAAATTCTGGAAGATAAAACTATTTTGGAATTTTATCCGACAGAATATGACGAGGAGATTTCTGTGACCTGTGACAGCAAGACCAGGATGCAGGGAGGATTGTTTATTGCAGGTGAAGGAGGCCCTACTAATATTACTGTGGCAGGAAATTTTAATGTAATTCTTAATGGGAAAGTTTTATTGATAAAAGAATCAAAATGCGAAAGACCAAATATTGCATTACACGAGCTTTTGCATGCTTTGGGTTTTGACCACTCGGAAAATCCAGGCAATATCATGTATTATCTTACTGGGTGTGAAAGAACTATTGGCCAAGACCAGATAGATTTGATAAATGAACTTTATTCAATTCCAAGTTACCCGGATTTGGTTTTTGAGAATGTGACTGCGCAAATGCATGGAAAATATTTAAACACAAATTTCAGTGTGCGAAACAACGGACTTGCCAGAGCAGATAAAGCAGAGATATTAATTTTTGCCGACAATAAACTTGTAAAAGAAATTGAACTTGATTCCTTGGACATTGGGCATGGGGTAACAATATCTTTGAGCAATGTTTGGGTTAGTGCTTTGAGTGTTGAAGAATTAAAATTTGTAATTGATTCTAATTTTGCAGAGTTAGTGGAAGATAATAATGAGATTAAGTTAGAAATAAAAAAATAAAGAAATAGATAAATAAAATGAAAAATTAATCGAGCTCTAAAGTCTCAATAGAGTCTTCCAAAGCATCGTCGTTGTCTTCAAAAGTTTCTTTTGAATCTTCTAACATTTTAACCTCGTTTTATTGCTTCTTATAGAAATATTTAGTTTTTAAATATTTCTGTAAAAAAGTTTTTATTTTAAGTGATAACAGTTTGTTTTTTGGGAGATAAGAAAGTAATAAACTTCTCAAGGAATAGAAAATTATTTATAGTTGAAACACTTTGTTTTTAGATGTTAGTTAAAACTCTTTTCTTCAATAGTAAATTATATAAGGACGCGATTCTTTTCAATTTTGAAAGGAGGTGGAAAAACGGAACAACAAAGTTTAAAAAAGGAGTTTTTTATATAAAAATATGACACTAAAAAATATAAGATTTACGAGAGCAGAAAATTTATCTAATGAGATTCGGGAAAAGAATAATTTACCCGCTGAAGGTTTAATCATTATTGAAAGTTTGAACCCAGACCTTAGAGAAAATTTTATTGCAATAAAAGAGGGAGGAATAAGAGAATACTTATTGTCTAAGGGACAATTTATTGAAGAAGCCCCTCAACAATAATTTATTTTTATTTTTTTAAAAATGATTACAATCCTACCTTCATTAGAAGTTATGAAGGCTGTTACTGATAATAATATCCAAAGTTCAGGAGCAGATTTAAGAAGACAGGCATTTGATAAAGCAACCGAACTTATGACCTTAGCGAATGTTAAAGTTTTGATTGAGGGTTTAATTTATGAACGGGTGGAAAACAAATTAAATGATGAACATAAAGTTGTGTTCCAATCAGGTTATAAAATAGATAACTCTGCTAAAGGATTAAAACAATATGGAACTACACAAGCACTGAAGTTTGTGGCTGAATCAGAATCTAAATCAAGAAGAGTTATTATCATAAGTGAAAATCAAGATGATTATAAATCAATTTGTGATGGAACAATAATAATACTAACTCCTTCATTTTTTATAGAAAAAGTTGGAAAAGCAATAAATAATTATAAAAGAAAAATTATATCTAATATAGATGATTCTTTGAATGCTTTATTTTTTCTTGGATAAATCAATCAACTCCAACCATTTATTATTTACACTTTCAATATTTACAACTATCTTTTATTCATATTTATTTCCATCACTAATTATAATTATTTCTGGCGTTGCATCTCTTATATTCACTCCCCCAACATACTCAAAAGGTATCTGCCCTATTGGATAATAATCCGTCGATTCTATAAAACAATAATTACTCACATAATTTCCATTATCGCATTTTATCCCGACAGCGCGATGACTCTCTCTTTCAAATTCAAAAATAGCGACACCATATCCAAGCTCCCTTAATAAAAAAGCAAGTAAAAGTGATTTTTCGCCACATACCCCCTCCATATCATAAAGAACTTCATAAGGTAATCTTCCTTCAGGAATCCCATATAATCCATCATAATCATAGGGTATTCCCTGCACCATTCTTATTGCAATTCTTGCTTGTTCGTTAGAATTAGATGATTTTTCTTTTATTTGATTTACTAAAGATAATAAATATTCTTTCTGAATATTATTATCAAGATCTCTCATAATAAAATCTTTTGTTGTTGGGGGAGTAAAATAATAAAGTATGGAATCGGGGAGATCTGATAAATAATCATACACCCCCCCATAAACAATTAAAGCCCCAACCCCATACAAATTAATTGTTTTTGGGTTTGTCTTATATTTTTCTGGATCTTCCCCAACTACTTCATTAATTATATTCTCTCCTTCTTCAATTATCCCTTGGATAAATCCCCCCTCATCTTTTTCTTCTTTAGGAACCACCTCATTGTAATCTACTCCATAATCGTAAGTTAAAGTGGGAGTAATGTCTATGTTAAGGATTAATACACAAACCTCATTATAACATCCAACAGCACCATAAGTATAGATCTGGTTTAAAGTATTTTCAATGAATAAATCTCTTGTTGTCCAATCAGAACTTAACATATCAAAATTGCTTTTGTCCAATTTTTCTAATTTTCTTGACAGAAATTTAACATTATTAAAATTATATGATTTTGACATCTCTTCAAGTTCCGAATATCCAAGATTATAATTTCCCGATTTATAGAATTTATCTGCTATATCTACTGCGAGCTTATATGAATCTTTATCATATCTTAATTTAGCAATATTTTTCGCGTTCCTAATATTATTTATTTCTTCAAAAACTAAACTGGACATCTCTTTTGATTCTACAGAATCCTCAATGTCTTTAAAATATTGATTCCATAAAAAGACAATTACTAATATTATTAAAATTGCAATAATCCACTTTTTTTTACTTTTCTTTTCTCTATACGTATTTTTATAATTTCTTCGGCGATAATCTATTTTTTTTCTTGGAATTTTTCTTGTTTTTTCTTTATCAACCCTCTTTTTGGAATATTTATTTTCTTCTTGATTAAATGTAGATTTAATAATATTTTGCCATTTTTCTTGATTGTGGCTTTCATGTTCTTTAAATGGTTCGCACTTATGGTCTTCTGGTAATCTGTGTTTAGAACAAAATTCTTTTCCACAATATCTACATTTAAAAGGTAACCCATCAATTATCTCCCTACAATAAGAACATTTATTTGTCATATCAACTTAAAGAAATTTAGTAATTTAAACCTTACTAAATAAAAAATCCCTCCACCACAACTCGCTCCCAGAGAAGTCGTAATTAATTTCGAATGTTTGTCGCTTCTCTAAAATCTCGGATTCGAATATGAAACTTATTTGAATTTAGCAAACCTGTGTGAAAATTATAAGGGATTGTTAATGCAATCCCTTTCATCCCTCTGCCCAGATTCGAACTGGGGATCTCCCGGGGTCTGCTGAACTTTTTGGCTTTTAGGGTTTCATTGTAATCATAATTGAATCTCCACCTTAGTTATCAGACCTGATCCTAACTTAATAGGAGAGGTTGATAAGGAGAACCTTGGTTCTCTTTATATCTACAGCCAGGCGCTCTAACCACTGAGCTACAGAGGGATAAATAATTAAGAAAGTTTATGTTTTTAAGATTATCTATGAGGAAATTTCTATTCCCCTTCCTCTTCCTTTTTCTGCTCTGACACAAAAAACGCATGATTTGATTCTGCTTCATGTATCTCGCCATCTCTCTCGTAAATTGCAGTTGCTGTTGGTAATGCAAACCTGCCCAACACCCCAACCTTAGAATAAATTATATATGATAAAACTCTTGTTTCACCTGCTTCTAATTTCTCAAAATTCCATTCAATTCTCCGGGTCTTCTCATTCACCCTCGACGGCTTTTCAACACCAAACTTTTCATAGACCTTTACCATAACCGGCAACCTGTCAACAATGTTTACTCTTTCAATATATTTCTTTGCCTGTGCAAAAACCGTAACCTTTAATGCAAACTCCCCGCCCTTTGCCTTGACAAAAGTCACTTTTTTTCTTAAAATCAAATTTGTCCTGGAATATTGTTTTGCCAAAACAACAATCGCCACAACAAAAAAGATAGTTATCAAAGGAAAAAGCCAATTAGTTTTAACAACTATTTCCAAAGTTTCGCCTGGTTTAATCTCGCGGGTCCATGAATAAAACACAGTCATGCCCTGTCTTTCAACAACATCTGGCTGAGGGCTAAAACTCGTGAACAGCCTCGATATAATATTCTTTGTTAACAGTGTTTCTGATTTCTCCACAACATTTCCTTGGTTTACTTTCTCAATAATTTTCGTG
>CBDVES010000049.1:0-5835 GCA_965373065.1 uncultured archaeon
TTAATACAGCTTATAATTATCAAACTTTAGTGGAGTGTTGTGTTGATGCAGATTGCGGAGAGTGCACACAATGTTCAAATTATCAGTGTGTGTATAATGATGGCGCTGCCTGTAATGACCATGATTCTTGTACTATCTATGATTATTGTAGTGGTGGTGTATGTATTGGAGGAGAGCCATATTGTAGATATCCCCCTGAATGCCGTATGTCTCCTGGAGAATGTACTTCTTATCCAGGTGGTTTTGCTTCACCAAAATGTACCTATCCTATTGTTGATGAAGATAAACGAAGCGAGTGTGTTAGTCAATGGTCTTATTGTGATTCAGAAGGAAATTTAGTGGAGTGTGTGCGGATTACAGAATGTTTATGTGTAGATATTGGTATTTGTGGTGCAAGGTGTGGTGGCTGTGGTCTTGATTATGAATATTGTCAGCATCCTTGCCCAGAAGGAGAAGTGTGGGATCCTGAAGAAGGAAGATGTGTAGAAGAATATGAACCAGGCGACACATGTGCAGAATTAGGCGGAACATGTTGCAGTAGAGGTCAGATATGTGAAGGTGGTGGTGTTCATGATAGTTCAGATTGTGGCTATCGTTGTTGTATTCACGGAGTGTGTGAATGGCCTGTTCAAACATGCGCAGAAGTAGGCGGGACATGTAAGGATAATTCTTGTAATAATTATGAAGATTGCAGTTCTCTTGCAGGAACTTGCGCAAGCGGTTATTGTTGTCAAGGGGCTTGCACAGAAGAATTAATAGAGTGTGAACTTACTTCAGCTTCATGGAGCCATGCAGAAGTTGTTGAAGACACTACAGTATCCTTAAATGTTCAGGGAACTAATTGTGATGGTGAAACTATTTCTTTTGAAGTTTGGGAAGATGATTTAGCTGGTGATGACCCTGTAATAACTAATCCTGTTAATGTTGTATTTAGTGGAAATTCAGCAACAGGAACATGGACAGCAGAATGGCAAAGTGATGGAGGAGACCCGGAATATTATTTTATTGCAACACTTGTCAGCACTGGAGAGCAAATGAAAAGTAGCGACCCTTTATTAACTGTAACACAAACAACAGGTCCAATAATTAATTGCACTAATATATCTCTTTGCATGCACTACACAACTCAACTAACATGTGAAAATGATGATTGTGGAATATCTGCAGATATTATTATACCTGATATTGATTGTAATGACCCTGAAATAACTTGCAAGTGCTCATGGGATGGGAGTAAATGTGTTTTTAGCTGGACTGTAGGAGTTTGCGGAGATGGCATTGTTAATCGTGGAGAAACTTGTGATGGAACTAATTTTGGGCCAATAACAGGGTGTTTTGATTTTGATGAATTTACAGGAGGGACTTTGTCTTGTGTGGATTGTAATATTGATACTTCGCAATGTACTGGAGGAATAGAAGGAATTTGCGGAGATGGTGTTGTGAATACTGGTGAAACTTGCGATGGAAATCCTCCTGGAGATTATGACTGGGGTTTAATAACAGGATGTTCTAATTTTGATGAATTTACAGGAGGGAATTTGATTTGTGATAGCAATTGCATGTTTGATACAATTAGTTGTACTGGAGGTAATGGTGATATTTACCCTCCATCTATAGGAACATGTTTTTATTATGAAGATACTGATGATAATTGTGATGATGGATGGCTGACTTATTCATGGATAAGTAATTGGGTATGGGATTTAGACAATATTTTTTATAGTAATCCTGATGGCGGGGATTATGTAGAAGAGCCAGTTGGAGAGTGGCATTATGATCCTGAAAGAAAAAATGAGAGATGTATTGATGGGATTAATACTATTGCGTGCCCGGCACAAATACAGCTTCCATTTTTTACCTTGGAAACTTTTTTTGCAACAATAATTATTTTAGGAGTAATTTATTGGTTATGGAGTTTAAAGAAAAAAAATAAAAAATCAGGTAAAAAGAAAAAAATTAGAAGAAAATAAACTTCATTAAAATAAGCAAGTGTTTTTATCTAAAGAAAAAAATAAACTGATTTTTTAAGTTTTATTATTCCCCGGTTTTTAGTTCTTAGGGTCATAATCTCTCATGTCTTCAAAATCATCATTCCCGCACATTCTTCTATAACATATTTTAAATGCATTTTTATCAAAACTTGTGTAATCATTATAAGGACTACCTGAAGCAAAAGCACTAGGATATCCAACATATGTATCTTTTCTTGCACCAAGCACTTGCCCAAATTCTTGTGTATAAACTTTTTGAGGTACATTTGGCCCCAAGCCGATAGTGGCTGCAGCAATATTCATCCCTGGATTGTAATTTAGATCAGCATCATTTTGACCAAATTCAATATGATATCCAAATTCAATATTTCTCCATTTAACCCAAATCCAACCTTTATTTGGTCTTTTATAAGAGCCCTGATAATGCATTGGCGGATTATGACCTATTTTAATATGAGGATTTTTCACAATCTCAATTGGCAACTTAGTTAGTTTGTTTTCAATAGTGGCTTCTGCCCTGTCAATCCATGACTGGGGGATTTTAGAAACATTACACCAGTCTGTATTTAAGTCAATATACCATTTTGGATTTTGCCCGCCTTCTTGTTGTTTTAACCATCTCTGGATTCCTAACTCCTGAACTCCTCCCCTAAATATTGTATCAAAATTATTCATGTCAAATGATTTAGGAATTAAATCAAATAAACCATCATGGGAAATATTTGTTTCCCCAGTGTAATAGCCAGATTTTTCTATTAAAACTCTGGAAGCATTATCAGGGATTATAAATTTTCCATTTGAATCTGTATAATCTGAATCAATATAATTTTTATTTCTGTCATAAAAACTAAGTTCTGCACCGGCAATAATTCCTCCTTTAAGTATATTTTCTAAACTGCCGACAACAGGTTCTATTATCCCTCTTGCAGCCAGTGTGCCAGACATATTTCCCTTATTATCCAGGAAAAGCTGCAGCCCAATTATGCCTTTATCTGAATTAAGTTCCATATAACCTTCTTTTAAATTAGGAGATACCTCATCTGACATTTGTGGTTTTGATTCATGAGGATTTACTATTATGTTTTTTGAATTAATCAAATTTCCATAAGGGTCATAAGATTTAATATTAATATTTGCTGGTTCATTATTTATATTAACAAAAGCAAGACCTGTTTTAGTATCAGGATTTGCCGAAGAGTAAAGATGTCTTCCATCAACAACTTTAGGAAAATAAAGTTTTTTTGCTGGTTGAGAACATGCATTTAATCCCGCAATTTCATGATTATCTGTTCTGCCAAAAACTTCTATGCCTGCAATTGGTTTAGTGGAGTTTGCTTTAATCCATCCTGCTTCATTATTTATCCCAAACAAGTCTGCCACCATCATTGGAGGCATTTGTGCATTAGGATTAATAATTGCCTGAACTTCTGAAATTAGATTTCCATTTTTTTCGTAAGCTTCAAAATTAACTATTGCTTCTTTATTATTTGGATTGCAGATTCCTATCCCTGTCCACCATTGCATGTCAGAGGCAAAATGAGGAAAATAAATTGTATTAGATAATTCTTTATTAAGAACTGCATTTAATCCTGCCATGCCTCCTTTGGAATGCATAAATATTTCCAAACCATTTATAGGCAAATCACTTTCTGCTTTTACAAAACCAGATTCTCCAATAGGAAAACCTTGGTTAAATAAATCTCTTGCAAACTTTGCAGGCGCCTGGGAAAAAGCAGGAATTTTCACTTCATTGTACCCGACTTCATATCCAGAAGTGCCAAACATAGTTAATCTGACAAGCGCGTCCAGAGAATTAGGATTGCAAAAAGCAATGCCTGTTTTCCATTTATTATCAGAAGCAATATGCGGGAAATAAATTGCAGTATCGTTTTCTGTGTTTAATGGAAGAGAGCACATGTTTCCATAATATTTTCCATATAAAGCTGTGAAAGTTTCCTGCCCAGTTAGTGGCTGGTCTGAGTTAATAATAATATCCCCCGGACCTTCTTCATTTACTCTGCCAGTTAATGAAGCATTTGGATTTAACATACAATCGTGTTCAGCAATTATGTTTCCATTAGTATCATATGCTTTTAAGTGTAAATCAGCTATTTCTGAATTTGGATTTACTAAAGTAATGCCTGTTACCCAGTTAGAATTATCAACAAAATGAGAAAAAGAATATGTGTATTCACCTGATGCATGTGCTTTTCTTGGGATGAAAAGAGTAGGAAAGTTTAATAGTATTGTCCCTAATGCTAATCCTTTTCCTGAATATTCTATGAATTGTCGTCTTGTTAGTGCCATGTTTTTTTAAGTTTATTCAAGTTTATAAAGTTTTTGTAACTCTTAAGTTAGGACTTTAGATAAGGTATTTTCTTTTGTAAAATAAGGAATGATGAAATAACTTCACCCCAGATACCTAACCTTCCCGGGTCTTGGTTCAAATACAATTCCTTCCTCAAGGAATTTTTGGATTTCTTGATTAATGATTGTCGGAGAAATGTCTCTTAAGTCCATAATTAATTTGTCTCTTTCTATTCCTCCTGCTTCTTCTGCATTTTTAATTGCCCCTAAAATCCTGTCTTTGACTGCGATAATTTGCTCTCTTGCTAAAGGTTCAGCGTTTTTATCCTGGTCTTTTTCAATTTCTTTTTTTCTCACAAGCAAATATTTTGGGTCTTGCTCTCTTATAATTTCTGGTTGGATATAAGTTTCGTTGTTCCAGTTTCTTAAAACCCCTATGACTAAAACTGTTTGCCCTTGGTTTACTTCTTTGAATTTTTCCACATCATCTCCAAATGATTTTAATTTTATCTGACCTGAGCCGTCATCTAAAGTCAATGAAGAAAATTTGGTTTCTCCCTCGCTGTTGTATCTATCAACAATATTTCCTATAATATTAACTCGTGTAATATTTTTACTTCCCAATTCTATGAATCTGAATTTTTCGTTGTCTATTACTGGTTTTCCAATTAAAATATCTCCGATTCTGAGTTTAAATGCAGTGTGTCTTTTGTATTGTTGTTGTTCAGCCATTTATCTTTTCTTTAATAAGTTCTACAGTCTTATTTAAATTTTTATGTGCTTCAAAATTCACATTTAATTTTTTTAAGAGCAAATCAAATCTCTTGTCTATGTCTTTTTGAAATTCTTTGTCTGTGCTCCTTATTCCGTCTTTTTGCAGGAATTTTTCATTGATTGGAACTTTAATTAGTAAAGCATAATTTTTTAATTTCTCTTTGACAAAATTTTCCAGCAATTGATTTTCTTTGAATTTTCTGTGATAATAAACATAACCATCAAGAACACTTCTGTCACATACAAGGAGATTGTATTTTGATTGTAATTCTAATTCTTTAATATGCTGGTTGAAAATTATCCACTCCTGAGATTCTTTTGTTGTTTCTTCATTTATTGGAAGCGGGCATTTTCTTGCAAGTTCTCCGAGGAATTCAGCATTTATGTCTTGCTTTTTCAACTCTGCAATTAATTCATGCGCAATAGTTGTTTTGCCTGTTCCATGTGTTCCTATTAAAGCAATTTTCATATTTTCTTTTTGTTTGTTAAGAAAAATTAATCTTGGTTTATAAGTTTTTATTGGATTAGAAAATTTAGCATAATAAAATTTATAAAAGTATTTCTACCTCTTTTTATTATGAAATTAAAAATTCCTTTTTTCAAACAAACAAGTCTTTTAAATTGCGGACCAACTGCATTAAGAATGGTTCTTGCCTATTTTGGAAAAGATGAAGAAGTAGAAGTTTTAGAGGCAAGAACAGGAATAAAAAAAGGAAAAGGAATTTCCACAATCCAAATCGCAACTGCTGCTGCATTTTCAGGA
>CBDVES010000050.1:0-5787 GCA_965373065.1 uncultured archaeon
TATGCGATAATTTTAATTTCGCATTTGAGCGTTAAACGAAGATATTAAAATCCGAATTTGAGGTTTATCGATGCTAAGGAGGAGATTGGAAATTGAAATGAACAATCATTATGCGAACTTTAATTTCATATAACCTATTAAATAAATACAAAAAGTGAATATTTTTAAATTTGGAGAGTTAAATTTATTTCTTTTCCTTTGTTTCTTCTTCTTTATCTTCAACTTTTTTCTCTGTTTTTGTTTTCTCTTCAGATTTTTCCTTTACTTTCTCAGTTTCTTTCTTTTCTTCTTTCTCTTTCTTAGTTTCTTTTTTATCTAAAAAATTTTCTATTTTAAGAACTCTAATCTCGAAAAGAGATAATGGATAAATTTTTTTGAGTTTTAAACTTAAAGGTTTTTGCAATTGATTTTGAATTATTTCTTCAAAAAGTGTTTTTGAATCTTTGCTCTTTGCATAGTTTGTTAATTCTTCATGTGCTTTGTTTCTCAAGGCATTTCTAACTGCCCGCGAAACTTTTTTTCTTGTGATTAAAAATGGTTTAATTCTAATCTGCGCATCTTTGCATGTTGTTGAAAACGAATCCTCCACATAATTTGTTCCTTTTCTCACCATTCTTCTCAGAAAACAGGGAAGTAGTTTTATCTCTCGCGGTATTGTGGTTGCTTTGTCTTCGTCAACTTTTACTATTGACTGAAGCAACATGTTTTTCCCTCTGAGCAACCTTGTTAAATCATATGTTATGAATTTCCCTTTTAATTCTTTTAATTCATATGCCTGCAACTGCGTAGTTTTATTTATGATTGGGATTTCAACATCAAAAAATTTCTTTTTTCTTTTTGCTATCGCCATTTTATTCTTGAATTATCTTGCTTGTTCGTTTATTTCTTCTTGATTTTCTGTATTTTGATTTTTTACATTCCTGACAAGTATACATTATATTTGTTTTTTTAGTTGTTTTTGTTTTTCTTTTGAATTTAGAGACTGCGGGTTTTGAGTATTTTCCTTTGTTTCCAATTCCAGTATTGCTTCCTCTTATTTTTGCTCTTGCAAGAGACCCTCTTTTGAGAGTTCCTCTTTTGGCACCAGTTGACACTATTTTTATTTTTTGTTCTGTTTTTTTCTTGCAATAAGGACAAAATCTGTTTGTTGTCTTTGGGATTTTCATTTTTCTTGATTTGAGAAGAAAATTTTGATTTATAAAACTTGTTAATGGTCCAGACAGAATTGTGGGTCGCTTTGCTCTCGACTTTGTCGAATATTTTTTGCAAAACAAAAAACATAAACCCAAGGGTTCAATTCAAATTAATATGGTCCCACCAGGAATTGAACCTGGGTTTCATCGAAGTCAGCGATGCGTCTTAGCCACTGGACTATGGGACCATTATTGGGTTAATTTGATTTTAGAAATATTTAAATATAATGTTTAAGAAATAACAAATATTATAATGGATTTTTATTATTTTTGTAGTCGGAAAATAAATCTTTAAATACTTAATTTGTTTTTAATTTTTATGAATGAAGAAGATAAGATTCTGTTGAAATTGCATTATAAAGCTAAAAAGGAAGCTGTGAAAGAACTTCTAAAGGAATTTAAGGATGATGAGAGGATAGTCAAAAAGTTAAAAGAAATCCAGAAGAAGTTGCCTTCTAATGTTTAAAATGTTTATACCTCCCGGGTTTTAAAAAATACTTGAAACCCTCCTTAACAAATGATACATATTAAAAAAGAGAAATTTGTAGGCTTAATAAATTATTCTTTTAAGATTAATTTGCCCTAGTTCTAATTGATTATTTTTGTAAAAATTGGAAAGGAGAAGAATGCTAAAAATTTGAAAGAGAGTGAAATAAATAAAACATAAAAATATCTCTCTTTATTTTCTCTTTCTAAATTTCGCTATTCCAAGAATTCCGATTATTATTAAAATAAATATTCCTGCCATCCAAATTCCTGTTTCTCTTAATGTTCCTGTAACTGCTCCAGTAATTTTTGAGAAAGCTGTTTGAGGAGTTTCTTCTTGTGTTATAATTATTTCTTCTTTTTCTTCATAGTCTCCTGTGTTTTCATAAGTTAAAAGCTCAAAGGGGCAATCTTGAGGACAGGTGTTTATTGTTTCTCCAGAATCACAAATTCCATTTCCACATAAATAATATCTGCTACTTCCTCCACCGCCTCCACTAGAAGAATCATCATCATCTTCAGGAAGTTTAACTTCTAAACCTAAATTAATAATTGTAAAATAATTTCCGCCGCAATCCCCGCTGTTACATTTGTTTATGATTCCCTGTGTTGTTTTTGTATTAAAACCAGATTTACTGGCAGTAATATCCACCACATCGCTTTCGTTGCATTCTATTTCCTCAAAACGAACTGCATATGTTCCATCACTAAGACTGATTGTATCTAAAAAATAAGAATTACACACTACATGCACACTTACATCAGCGATAGTTTCACTAAAATCAGCAGTGTAAATTTTTCCCGCAACAAGAGTTTGAGCACTTGTTACTCCAACTAATAAGACTAATAGTAAACTTACAATTGTTAATATTTTTAAATTAACCATGTTTTAAATGCGTAATGACCCTATTTAAAGGTTGTCATTATTAAATGGTATAGTTTTTAATCAGGAATAATTGTAATAGTAGTCCCTACAATCTCCTCTACCCAAAAATGAATATTTATCTCGTTTGGATAGTTTGGGTCGGGCCACCAAAGTTTTTTCTTAAAATCAGGGGTTATATTAAGATGGTCTTTTGTTATTTTTATTTGTATTTTTGCTTTTTCAAAATTTTCTCTTAAAGTAAAAATTTGGTAAATTGTTTTTGATTCGTTGTTTGCGAGGAAAATTTCTCCTGAATCTAATTCATAGGTTTTGTTTGGGTATTCAACAGAA
Organism: uncultured archaeon; assembly: GCA_965373065.1. Classification (GTDB taxonomy): domain Archaea; phylum Nanobdellota; class Nanobdellia; order Pacearchaeales; family GW2011-AR1; genus JAUWPB01. The sequence goes on from CBDVES010000050.1 coordinate 2,896, forward strand.
ACATTATAGTTGTATTTCATATCTTGATATTCAAGGTTATTGACGGTAAAATAAAAATCATAGGGTTGGTTTAGGAAAATATGTTTTGGGAGTTCTGTGTGGTCTTCAAAGTATAACTCTGTTAGTGGCTCGATTCCTAATGGAATTTGAGTTAAGACTAATAGGAAAATTGTTATTATGATTATTGCTGAGATTATTACATATTTCATTTTAGTTCTTACTTAAGAATTACAACCATAGTAAGATTTATAAATGTTATTAATCAAGAATTATCAAGAGGCGGTTAGGACCTCAGACCGAATTCTGGGAAAATTAAGATGAAAAAAATAACTGTGGTTATACCAGCATTGAATGAGGAGAAAGCTATAACTCGTGTGATTAAAGAAGTGCCTGTTGAGAAGTTGAAAAAAATGGGTTATGAAACAGAGATAATGGTTGTTGATAATGGTTCAACAGATAAAACTGGACATATTGCAAAGAAAAATGGAGCCACGGTTTTTATTCAGCCAGTGAGGGGTTATGGAAATGCTTACAAGGCAGGATTTGCAAATGCTCACGGAGATATTATTGTTACAGGAGACGCTGATTTAACTTACCCTTTTGAAGATATGCCTAAATTTATGAAGATAATGGAAAAGGAAAATCTTGATTTTATTAATACAGACAGATTAACAAACTTAAACCCTGCATCAATGCACTGGACACATCAGTTTGGGAATTGGTTTTTAGCAACAATCTGCCATGTTTTATACGGGCTTCCGTTTAATGATTCTCAATCAGGTATGTGGATTTTTAAAAAATCTATTTGGGAAAAATTAAATGTTAATTCTTCTGGAATGCCTTTTTCTCAGGAGCTGAAAATAGAAGTTCACAAAAAAGGATTTAAATGCAAAGAAGTTCCTATTGATTACAGGGCAAGAGTTGGGGATGTTAAGTTGAGGGGAATCAAGGATGCTTTTGGGAATACAACTCATTTATTTCTGAAGTGGATTTTGGGATGAAAATTCTAGTTACAGGAGGAGCAGGGTACATAGGTTCTGTTGCAGTTAAAGCATTAGTTTCAAAAGGATATGAAGTAATTGTCGTCGATAATCTGTCTAAAGGAAAAATAAAATTAGTTGATTCTAAAGCTAAATTTTATGAAGTCGATTTAACAGACAAAGAAAAACTCTCATTTGTTTTCAATGAAGAGGATATTGATGCAGTCATACATTTTGCAGGATATAAGGCAGTTGAAGAAAGTATGAGCAATGCAGTAAAATATTCTGACAATATTTCGGGGACAATTAACTTACTGAATTTAATGGTTAAACACAATGTAGAAAAGATTATCTTTTCTTCTTCTGCGGCAGTATATGGCTTGCCAGATAAGAAAATAATAGATGAAAATGAAAAAACAAATCCAATTAATTATTATGGTTATACAAAATTATTCTGTGAAAATTTAATAGATTGGTATTCAAAGATTTATGGCATAAAATACTGTGCTTTAAGGTATTTTAATGTTGCTGGGGATGGCGGATTAAATTATATTGATCCTGATGCAAACAATCTTTTTCCATTGGTTATGAATGTTATTACAGGGAAGCAAGATAAATTAATGATTTTCGGAGGCGATTATAATACTGAAGATGGAACTTGCAAAAGAGATTACATTGATATTAATGATTTGGTTCATGCACATATCTTGGCATTGGATTGTGATAAGAATGAGGTTATTAATATTGGAACAGGAAAAGGGTATAGTGTTAAAGAAGTAGTTAATGCTTTTTCAAAGGTCTTAGGGAAAGAAGTTCCTTCCGAGATTAAACCTCGAAGAAAAGGAGACCCTGAAACACTAATAGCTTCTAATACAAAAGCCAAAGAAGTTTTAGGATGGAATCCAAGAAAAGATTTATTAGACATGGTTAAATCTACATATAATGCTTATTGGAGTGGGGAGAAATGAAAAAATTGGCATTAGTTTACGATGCTATCTACCCTTATATTAAAGGAGGAGGTGAAAAAAGATTTTATGATATTGGAACAAGACTTGCAAAGAAAAATCATGAAGTGCATCTCTATGGTATGAAGTTTTGGAAAGGAGAAGATGTTATTAAAAGAGATGGAGTTTATTTGCATGGTATTTGTAAAGCAAAACCTCTTTATGTGAATAATAAAAGGTCTATTAAACAGGCAATTTATTTTGGATTAAATTGTTTAAAATTAATTAAAGAAGATTTTGATGTTATTGATTGTTGCGGGTTTCCTTATTTTTCATTGTTTTCTTGTAAGATTGTTTGTTTGTTAAAAAGAAAACCAATGTATTCCACATATCATGAAGTTTGGGGATTAAAATACTGGTTAAGTTATATTGGCAAAAAGGGAATCTTAGGTTATTTAGTTGAGATGATTTCTTGTAGATTTCCTAATAAAATAATTGCGGTTTCTGAAAATACAAAGAAGCAGTTAATTGAAAAATTAAAAGTTCCAGAAGAGAAAATAGTTGTTGTAGAAAATTGTGTAAGACTTTCTAAGATTAAAAAAATTAGAGCATCAAGGGAAAAATCAGATGTTATTTTTGTTGGTCGTTTGTTGAAACATAAAAATATTGAGATGTTGATTAAAGCAATTAGTTTGATTAAAAAGAGAGAGAGAGCGATTAAGTGTATAATTATTGGGGATGGTCCTGAGAAAATTAAAATTACAAAATTCATAAAGAAATTCGATCTAACTGAAAATGTTTTTTTAATTGAAAGAAGAAAAGATGTTTATAACATAATATACAATTCAGATTTGTATGTTTTACCCAGTTTAAGAGAAGGTATGAATAATACTCTTTTGGAAGCTATGGCTTTAAAGAAAATTTGTATAGTAAGTAATATACCTCAGAATCGATTATTAATTAAGGAT
>CBDVES010000051.1:0-5741 GCA_965373065.1 uncultured archaeon
AAAGTTGATAGTTGTATTGTTTTAACGACTGTGGTACATCACAGCAGGCCACATTTTTTGATTATGATCTGGACGGTGATCTGGATATGTATCTGCTAAATAATTCTACTGATCCCGTAAGAAGAATTTTCAAAAATTTATGACAGACTAAGAAAAATTAGAAATTCACTTGTTTATTATGGACAAAACTTGCTTTTAGAAGAAACTAGAATTATAATAAAAGATATTAAACTTTTAATAAAAAGGTGCAAAAAACTTTTAAAGGAGAAATTTAAAAATGAATAAAGGCAATATTTTTCAAAGGGGTAATATTTTGTTTCTTAACCAATTAGTAAAGACTCTTGAAGAAGCTGAGGCAAAACTTGAAATGTATTATGAAAAAAAAGATTATTCAAATGTTAATAAACTGAAAAAATTCATTTCACAAATTCAGAAAAAAATTGCAGAGGTGGCAGGATGAATCAGGATTCTCTAAAGAAATTAAAGGCTGTTATTGTTCAGGAGAAAAAGATTGTAAGAGAGATAACACATCTTTTCCAAAGTTTGGAAAAAACAAGAAATGTAGAAGAGAGAAGAATGGTGGTCTCTCAAATAAGAGCTTTAAGAGATTCTTTGAGGACAGTAAATAAAAACATCCCCGGCATTTTAAAGGGAGCTTATGTGACCCAGCATTTAGCAAAACCTCGCGCACAAATTTTAAAACCAAAAACTTTAATTCAAAAGCAGATTAGGAAAGTTTCCCCGACTAAATATGTTATAAAAAAACCAGAAAAAGAAAAACCCCGACGCCGTATTAGATTAATTGATCCAAAAATTCCAAAGGATTTGATTTCTTCAGAACTGGAAAAAGAAACTTTGAAAAGATTAAGAAGGGTAGAGAAAAAAATTACTAAAGAGGTGGACAAAGAGGAAAAACCAAGCACATACACCAGATTAGCCAATAAGATGTTTTTCAATTTTTCAAAAAAATTTGTTAAGGATGAATTATTCAGGACACTAAAAGCAGATTTAGTAAAGGCAAACATGCATTTTATACTTCCAAGTTATATCTCTGTAATTTTTTTCACTACTTTATTGTCTGCCATCTTCGGGGTGTTTGCATTTATATTTTTCTTATTTTTTGATCTTGGACTTGAATACCCTATGATAACAAGGGTGACCACAGGTTTGCTTGACAGATTTTTAAAAGTTAGCTGGATTCTTGTAGTGACGCCTCTCATGGCCTTTCTCATAACTTACTTTTATCCTTCTCTGGAAAAAAAAGCTTCTGAAGGGAAGATTAATCAGGAGCTCCCTTTTGCCACAATCCACATGTCATCTATATCAAGCGCTATGATTGAACCAAGCAAAATATTTGACATTATTATCCAGACAAAAGAATATCCCCATATTGAAAAAGAGTTCACCAAGTTAATAAATGAAATTAATGTGCATGGATATAATCTGGTTAATGCACTGCGGAACAGGGCTTTGCACTGCCCTAGTTCAAGACTTTCAGAGCTTTTTAACGGATTAGCCACAACAATCACTTCTGGGGGCGACCTTCCGGAATTTTTTGAAAAGAGAGCCCAGACCTTGCTCTTTGAGCACAAACTGGAAAGAGAAAAAGAAATCCGGGCTTCTGAAACATTCATGGACATCTACATCAGCGTTGTTATCGCCGCGCCAATGATGCTTATGCTTTTACTTATGATGATGAAAATCGGGGGGCTGGGAATTTCTCTCAGCACAGGCATGATTAGTTTACTAATGGTCTTGGGAGTTTTAATGATTAACATTATTTTCCTGAGCTTTTTACATTTAAAACAGCCAAATTAAAATGGACATAAAAAAATTTCACCTGACAGGAATTGGAATAGCATTTGCAGTTGTAATTGCGTCCTTTTTTTTTATGGATAATAAAGCTTTCTTTTTTATAATAGGCATCGGAGTTTTAATCGGGGTTTCTCCTTTTGTATTTTCTATTATTTCCAAGTCAAAAATAGCTGCTGAAAAAGAGGAAATGTTCCTGGAGTTTGCGCGTAATTTAGTTGAGAGTGTAAAAACCGGGACACCGATTAGCAAGAGCATTATCCACGCTAAAACAAAATCTTATGGGGTTTTAAGTGAACATGTTGAAAAGTTGGCCAATCAAATTTCTTTAGGTATTCCCTTGAATTTTGCCTTGCAGGTTTTTGCAAAAGATATAGGCAACAGAACAATTTCAAGAGCTTTGACTTTAATCGGGCAGGCAGAAAAAGCCGGCGGAGACATAGGCGAAATACTTGAATCTGTTGCCGGAGCAGTGAACATGGCAGATAAATTAAAAAAAGAAAGAAAAGCCGCAATCTCAACATTAACTGTTCAGGGTTATATTATTTTCTTTGTATTTATGATAATTATTCTGGTTATGCAGTTTAAAATTATTCCTATGATTTCCGGAATTGCCGACGTGGGCACTGTTGGAGGGCTTGGGCTCGCAGGTGGCGGAGGAATTAGTGCAGAGGAAATTTCAAGTGCATTTTTATATCTGCTTTTAATTCAGGGATTTTTCAGCGGATTAATTATCGGCAAACTTGCAGAAGGCAATGTCAAACTGGGAATAAAACATTCTTTTACCCTAATGCTCTTGGCATTTCTGGTTTCTTCAGGCACAACTCTTTTTTTGACATAAAAACATAAATTAATAAATCTAAATTTATTTATCTTATTATGAAAAAACCTGACAAGATTTTTTGTATTTTCCCAAAGAACTGCAGGGGCACACATGTAGGCATAATGTTATCATTCGCAATATTTGTAATTTTCTTAGCTTTCCTGTATTCAATGGTAAGTCCGCCTATAACAACACAAAGAGACAAAAGTTTTTTCTTAGATTATTTAGAAGAAATGTTACTGGAGCAATCTTATGGAGATATAGAAACATTCACACTTATAATTGAAGATGAGATGAATCCTGGCAAGGATTGTATTAATATGCCAAATGTACTCAAAGAAATAGTTGATGAAGAAAATTTAATAATCAAAGATGAAGAAGGCAATATTCTTTCTTATTCTCCTCAGGGACAATCTTTATGGATTGAAGTAGGGCATAATTTTAGCGGATTTATTAAAGTATATTATGCAGAAGAACTTAATCCTTCGCCCTTATTTGAAGGAGGAGGTTGCCACCCAATTACAGAAGTTTTAATAGGCGTAATAAGAAAAGACACAGAAGTTTTTGAATTAAAAATGTTTGATTTATTTGAGAGGTATGAAAATGAGTATGATGCCCTGAAACAAGAATTTAATATTCCTGAATCAAGCGAGTTTGGTTTTAGTTTTATATTTAGCAATGGCACAGCAATCAGCACCCAGGAAGAAAAACCACCTGCAAGTATTTATGTTAAAGAAGTGCCAATCCAATATATTGATAATCAGGGAAATATAGATTTCGGTTATATAAACATAAGAGTATGGTAATCAAAAATAAAAGAGCAAAAATAAATTTTTCCACTCCCCGAATTTTCCCGAATTCAAGGAAGGGCTGGATAAGAATTATAGAAGCAGTCGTAGCTTTGTTAATTATAATGGGGGTTGTATTAATACTTATTGACCAAAGATACATAGGACAAAGCGATATTTCCAACAGCATTTATAAAATAGAAACATCTATTTTAAGAGAGGTGCAGTTAAACAGCATCTTGCGAGGCGAAGTTTTAGAATCAACCCCTCCTGTTGGCTGGAATGATACTTTTTTCCCCTTGAGCATTAAAAATAAAATAACAGGCAGAATACCTGATTACCTGAACTGCAAAGCAAAAATATGCTCCCTTGAAGACAATTGTGTTTTGCAAAGCAATTTTAACATAAATATTTATGCTCAGTCAGTTGTTATAATGGCTGACTTAGAACAATACAACCCAAGGCAATTAAAATTATTTTGCTGGAAGGTTTAAATAAAGCAGAAAATTAAATTAATTAAAAAATGTACAAAGAAAAATTAAAAAAGATTGATAAGAATATTTATGAACTGCCGAAAGCAGATAAAATGCTCGTGCCAGGAAGAATTTATGCCAGTGAGAAAATTCTGGAGGATATTCAAAAAGACAAAACATTGGAGCAGGTGAAGAATGTTGCGTGTTTGCCCGGGATTTTAAAAGCGTCAATTGCCGTCGCTGATGCTCACCAGGGATATGGTTTCCCAATTGGAGGAATTGCTGCTTTTGATTTAGACAAAGGAATTATTTCCCCGGGAGGAGTTGGGTTTGATATTAACTGCTCAGTACGGCTTTTGAAAACAAACCTGACAAAAAAACATGTTTTAGGAAATCAGGAAAAAATTGTTGAGGCACTTTTTAGAAAAATTCCTTCAGGTGTTGGAAGGGGAAGCAAGTTTCAGATCACTAAAAAAGAATTTAGAAAAGTTTTAGAACTGGGCGCAAAATATATGGTTGAAAAAGGTTATGGTGTTAAGGATGATTATCTGCATATGGAAGAAGAGGGATGTATGAAAGCAGATGTAAGCAAGGTTTCAGAGAGGGCAATTAAAAGAGGTGTCGGGCAGTTGGGGACTCTTGGATCAGGGAATCATTTTTTAGAAGTGCAGTATGTTGATGAAATTTTTGACAGGCAAACTGCAAAAGTTTTTGGATTAAAAAAAGACCAGGTTACAATAATGATTCATTGCGGTTCTCGGGGATTAGGACATCAGGTGGCTTCGGATTATATTAAAAAAATGGGGCAGGAATATGGATTTAAAAATTTTCCTGATTCAGAATTAACTAATGCTCCGATAAAAAGTAAGTTGGGAAAGGATTATTTTTCTGCCATGGCTGCCGCGGCGAATTTTGCCTTTGCCAACAAGCAGTTAATAACTTACTGGATAAGAGAAGAAATGAAATATCTTTTTCCAAAAATTAAAATAGATGTTGTTTATGATATATGTCATAATATTGCAAAATTTGAAGAGCATGTTGTTGCTGGAAAGAAAAAAATTGTCTGTGTTCATAGAAAAGGTGCGACAAGAAGTTTTGGTCCGGGCAGAAAAGAAATTCCTTTTGCCTATAGAAAAACAGGACAGCCGGTTTTAATTCCCGGAAGCATGGGAACATCAAGTTATGTTTTAGTCGGAACAAAAAAATCAGAAGAATTAACTTTTGGCAGCACTGTTCATGGGGCAGGAAGAGTAAAAAGCAGAAGTGCAGCATCAAAAATATTCAAAGGTGAAAAAGTAAAGCAGGAACTTGATGCAAAGGGAATTAAAGTTAAGTCAGGAACCTGGAAGTGTTTGTCAGAAGAAGCACCTGAAGTTTACAAAGATATTGATGAGGTTGTGAGGGTTGTTGATGAATTGGGAATCAGCAAAAAAGTTGCAAGGTTAAAGCCATTAGTGGTTGTTAAGGGCTAAGTTTAAAAAATAAAGTTTCTTTAATTTAATTATAATTGTTAATATTAAAAAGAGCATGTTTGTGTTATTATTGGGTTGTTGGTTTTAGCTGTCGGGGTTTTTATTTTTCCTTTAATTCTATGAAAATGCTGACAGAAACTTTTTCACTAAAAAATAAATTAAAAACCCTTATTCCTATACAGAGCCGAATAACAAAAATATTTATAAAGCTCTCTTTATTCTAAAATAAAATGGAAAAAAGAGGGCAAAGAAAAATCATTTTTATAGTTTTAATAATTTTGGTTTTTCTTAGCATTATTTTATCTTTGTTTTTTACTGTTAAAAATAGAGAAACAAAAATGTCTGATAATGAAATAAGAGAAATAGTGAGCAA
>CBDVES010000052.1:0-5700 GCA_965373065.1 uncultured archaeon
GGAGTCGGGAGTAGGAAAGAAGGGGAAATTTTAATTGAACTCTTTTAACCACACGTCTCTCATGTCCATTTTTATTTTAAATTTATCAAACAACTTTTTTATTTTTGTTACTTCATCTAAAGGTATTAAAATAATATTTTTTGTTAATTTTTTCCCATTTGTTTGGTGCATTAAACCTTCTTGTTTGTAGATTTTTTTATTTTTTTTAACAGAATAACCAAATAATGTTCTCAAGAATTGCATTTTTTTCTTTTGATCTCAATTCTTTAAAGAATAATTAATTAAAGTGTAGTGTTTTATTTTTTTTGGCAGTTCTTCATATTTACCATAAAGCATAATACCATTGCTGATTATATCTTCTTTTAATGTCTTCCATGTAAGGTCTTCTAAATTTCCGATTATTTCTTTTATTGGATAATCTATGTTTTTTAATTTCCATGTATGTTCTTTTTCATATTCAAATCTTTTTTTGATTTCTTTAATTTTTTTTTCAGTTTCCTTAATTTTTGATTTTTGTTTTGGTTCTATAAACAAGTCAATATCACTATTTTTATCAAATTCGTTTCTTGCTACTGAACCAAATAATATAACTTTTTTGAGAGATATCTTCTCTTCAAATATGTGGGATAAAAAATCATATACATAAGCTATGATTAATTTTTGATTCATATTTCTCCTACCTCTTTTTCGATTATAGATTTTAATTTAAAAAATGTTTTTACAGCTTCTTCTACAATTTTAGCATTTTTATCTTTACCATAACATAATTTTGTTCTAAATTCTTCTTGTTTTATCATGAGTTGAAGGATTTCTTTTTTTCTTGGGAAATTAAATTTAAATCTATCTTCAGCTCTTTTTTGAGAAGCAAAGAATCTATGGTTTATACTTGAACCCGGACTAATGAGATTTTGAAGGTGCAAAAATAAAGCAAACAAATTAGTTGCACCTTCAGAAGTAGCAAAGCCTATTATTTTTTGTCTTTTAGACAATATTTTAGATCTTATTTTTTCATTTATATCTTCTTCTAATTCCTTGATTATTTTTTTATGTTCTTCTATTGTTGTCATTTAATTAAATAAGATTTTTATCTTTAAATAGTTTTTTGTTATTAATAACACATATTTTGTTATATATAACACATTTATTCTGTTATGCATAACTTATTTTTTGTTATATGTAACAGGTTCTTCATCAATACCAAACACATTTCAAAACACAGAATTAACAACACACTCAACTCTTATGATAGGGCTTAACGACGGAGAGATTAGTATTGAAGAAATAATGGCTTACATTATTGACTGGAAAGCAGGAAGTGTTTGTATTTAAGAAGTGATGAACAGGATTGGGAACATCAAGCATCGTTAATTTGGTTTCTTCCAAATTACCGAATGGAAGAATTGTTGTTGAATAAATAATTGAGTATAATAATTCTTAAAAAGAAGTTTAGTCTAAATTTTTAATGCAGAGGATAAAATTATTTTCAAAATTATATTATAGTCATTTTCTTTTTAAGGCAGAAGAACAAGCAAAGTTGGCTACTTGTGAAAGAGCTAAATGTGGTGCAGTGATAGTTAAAAATTATAAAGTAATTGGAAGAGGTTTTAATTCTCCGCCTGGAGATTCTGAACATTTGTGTCATGTGGACAAGAAAACTTTGCACGAAAAAGTTACAGATAAAACCTGTTGTGCTCATGCAGAAAGAAGGGCTATGGATAATGCTCTTTCAGATTTTAATAAAGAAATTTTAAAAGGTTCTATGATGTTTTTTTCAAGATTGGATGATGAAGGTCATATGATTTTTTCAGGAAATCCTTATTGCACAAGGTGCAGCAAAGATGCACTTGATTTAAAAATTTCTAAATGGGTTCTTAGGCACAAAAGCGGAATTTATGTTTATGGTGCAGAAGAATATCATGAATTATCCAGAAATTATAAAGGATAAATTTATTAACTTCTGCTTCTTCTTTTCTTCATGCTAATAACATACTTAAATTTAATTATTAATCTTTCAGGAGGTAATAAAAAATCCCACACCACTGCGTACATTGTTCCAAAATTATTCCTGTAGGAAGCAAGGAATTATTAGAAGGATGTGAGAAGTGCAAGGGGCATTTCTTTTTTTATATTCGTGATGAGCAGTTGGAAAAAATAAAAGAGAAACCAATTGAGATTCCTGAGGAAGATAAGAAAACTGTTGAGAAAGATATTCGGGAGATGGCAGGGATTCAAGATGAGGACGCACCTGTTATTCTGGATATTGAATCTGTGAGAGTTACTGGAGCAGGAAAGTTTGAAATTGATATTGTGAATTTATTCAGAAAAGACCGCCCTTTAATTTACAAACTTGAAGAGGGAAAATATATAATTGATTTGGCTTCAACTTTGCAGCAGAATATCAAAGACATCAAGGAGATTAGGAATCCTGATGAAAAAGATAAATAGTTTTCTGGTTTAACATCGGGATTATGAGAAGTTCGCCATCGGTGAATTTGGGTGGAAAAGCCTGCAAGGTGGAGTTTTTTAATAGCTGTTATACGTTTTTTCTGCAAGAAAAAATCGCGGAGTGAAACATAGCAACAGTTCAAAAAAAACTTTCGTAATAATATTAATAATAGAACTCATTAATTTCTTTCTAAACTTCTTACATATTCTAATTCTCTTTTTATTGAATTTGGAATATCTTCTAATAAGATTCCCTCTAATACTATTGGCACAGATAAACCAATTTTTAATATCTCAGTTATTTCTTGTTTGTTGACGGCACAGTATGTGGGTACATGAATTTCGGATTCATTATATCCACTAACATGCATGTGTTTTAATTTATCGCCCATAACTTCTATGAATTCTCTGGCAAGTTTCATACTTGGGTCGTGTTCATATGCATGTTCAACATCTAAAACAAATCCAAGATTATATTTTCTTTTTAATTCTCTAAATTGTTCTGGATGAGTGCCATAGGATTTTCTCCGATCCATGTTTTCAAGTAAAAAAGGCAATCCTGATTGATTGAGTACTTCAAAATCGTCAATGGTATTTGGATGTAATACTAAACCTTCAATAGAAAGTTGATTATATAATGCTCTTAATTTATTAATTATAGCTTGAGTTTCAGCGCCAGAATCATATCTAACTTCTTTCCATGGAGCATGAATTGAAACTGATGCGAATTTTTCAATATTGCTTTTAGCTTCTTCTGATATGTTATATTCAAATAATTGTTTAGGAGTTGCAAAACTAAGTTCAATTGCATCAGCTCCTAATGAATGATATAATTTGATTCTTTCATCAAATGGTATTTCTGACCGATATAAACTTCCTGTTGTAAAACCAATGTTGGCCATAGAATAAGAATTAAATGGAATTATATAAAGTTAATGAGTTCTACAAGATAAGAGAAAGTCTTTTTTGAATTGCACATAACATATCAAAAATAGAACTTTAGTTCTGTTTACATACTAAAAAAGGGTTAAGTAACCTTTATATAGATTTTATTATATTAAGATTTATGAATGGACTATTAAAAAAATTAAAAGAAAATTTAAAACAACTCAGATTTATACTCAAATTTCTCAAGCTTCCATAAAATATATAATTGATTTGGCGTCGACACTTAAACAAAACATGAAAGAAATTAGAAACCCAAATAAAAAGGATTAATTACATTTATAAGTATTATTGCACTAAAATAATTATGACAAAAAAGATTAATTCTATTTTAAAAGAAGTTTTAAAAAAAGTAGAACCTTCTAAAAAAGAATTAGATGTGATTGATAATTCTCTTAAGGAATTTTTAGAAAAATTTAAGAAAAAACTTAAAAATATGAAAATAGATGCAGAGGTTTTTGTCGGAGGGAGTGTTGCAAAGAATACCCTGATAAAAAAAGATTATTATGATGTTGATGTTTTTTTGAGATTTAATAAAAAATATGGCAATGAAATTTCAAGCTTAACCGGGAAAATATTAAAGAGCATGAAACTTAAAAAAGTTTTAACAGTTCATGGCTCAAGAGATTATTTTCAGGTAAAAATAAATCCATATTTTTTTATTGAAATAATACCTGTTCTAAAAGTAAAAAACCCCAGGCAAGCAGAAAATATTACTGACTTGTCTTATTCACATGTTAAATATATTAACAAGAAAATCAAGTCTGCAAAACTTTTGGACGAGATAAAACTTGCAAAAGCGTTTTGCCATGCAAATAATTGTTATGGTGCAGAATCTTATATTCGTGGTTTTTCAGGATATGGGCTTGAGTTATTGGTTTATCATTATGGAAGTTTTTTGAAATTTATCAGGGCTGTTTCACCACCCAAGGGTGTACCCCGAAACCTTTTCAAAAAAAGGTTTACAAGGGGCAAAATAAAGGATAAAAATGTTATAGATATTGAAAAACATCACAAAAATAAACAAGCAGTGTTAATGGATTTAAACAGCTCTAAACTTCAGTCGCCGATAATTTTGATTGACCCGACCTATAAACAGAGAAATGTTTTGGCTGCATTATCTGAAGAAACATTTGAAAAATTTAAAAAAAATTGTGATAAATTTCTGCAATCTCCTTCGATAAAATCATTTGAAATTAAAAAAACAGACCTGGAAAAAGTAAAACAAAACGCAGAGAAAAAGAATTTTGAGTTTATTTTAATAGAAACAAAAACAAACAAACAAGAAGGAAATGTTGCCGGAAGCAAATTATTAAAATTTTACAAACACTTAAATTATGAAATAGAAAAGTTTTTTGAAATCAAGAACAAAGGATTTAATTATAATAAAAAGAAATCAGCAAGATATTTTTTTGTTGTCAAAAGTAAAAAAGAAATTTTATTGCAAGGTCCAGATGTAAATGATAAGAAAAATATTTTGGCTTTTAAGAAAAAACACAAGAATTATTTTACTAAGAAAAATAAAATTTATGCCAAAGAAAAAATTACATTTAACATAAAGGGATTTATTGAGGGTTGGAAAAAGAAAAATAAAAAGACGATTAAGGAGATGTATGTTGGGGGATTGAAGATTGTTGAGTGAGTTATTTAATCTAAAAAAGGTTTTGTATATTCATAAATTTTATCTGCCCACGCTGTAGCAACACCTGCTCCATATGCTGTGTAGCAAGATATTCTTTTAGATGTTAGCACTGCTCCAGAAAATAACTCCATCACGGGTAGAACCGCGGGAATCCATTCTGCACCAGTAACTCTCCCAGTTGCTCCAAGCCCTGCGCCCATAAGATAACTTACTTTCATAACATTCGCTGTTTCTCCACCAGCTAATAAAATCTTTTTCAATAATGATTCTTTTTTAATTCTTGGTTGTTCTATTAAATTTTCTTCCATTTTCACTTCCCCCCAACTTTCATAGCTTTATCAAATAATGCTGCAAATGCCTGTGAAAAAAATTCTGAATCAAGCCAGATTGCAATATCTTCGTTGTTCTTGTCTTTTGACAAATAAAATAAAATTTCTTTCCTGTCTATAATAAAGAATTTAGCATCAATATCCACTTGTTTTATTTTTATTTCAAATTTGTCTGCCATTTGTTTTATTAAGTTTTCATCCCCTGACAAAGCCAGCTTCACATTTATGTTGGCTTTTTTCAAGATGTCAAATGTCTGCTTGAATAATTTTGTTTTTGAATTCAACTCCTCAGCATTTGTGCAAATTATAACTTCTTTTTCTGCATCCCTGAGGATTTCT
>CBDVES010000053.1:0-5677 GCA_965373065.1 uncultured archaeon
AAATTAGAAAAGATTAAGAAACACTGCGAAAAAAATAAGCAGGATAAAAGAGCAAAAAGAGAAAAGGACAGGATATTCGCACAGTTAAGAAAATTGAAAAAATATTTTAAGATTGAAACAAAAAAGAAATAATTAAGGGTATAATTAAAAATTAAAAAGAGGACAATGATAGAAAATTCTTTAGAAATAGCAATAAAAGAGATGGCAGAAAAATTTTTAGAAACCATAGAAGATGAAGAAATTCAGGTAATCAGCCATTTTGATACAGACGGGATAACTTCTGCAGCAATTATGATTCAGACATTAAAAAAATTAGATAAAAAATTTTCTGTCAAAATTGTAAAAAGCTTGGAAAAAGAATTTATATATAAATTACCCAAGGATAAAATAATAATTTTCTTGGATTTAGCGTCGGGAAGTTTCAGCCATATCCAGCAGTCTAAATTAAAAAAGGTTTTTATTATTGACCATCATGAAATAGCCCAGTCAGTCCCGGAAGAAATCAATATAGTAAACCCGGAATTAAACGGAAAAGAAAAAATAAGCGGGTCTTGTCTCACATACCTTTTCTGCAAACAGATAAATCAGGAAAATAAAGAATTTGCAAAATTGGCAATCTTAGGAATGATTGGAGATATGCTGGATAAAGAAATAGATAAATTAAATAATGGAATTTTAGAAGACGGGGAAATTAAAAGAAAAAGAGGAATTCTTATTTATCCCTCGACAAGACCCTTAAACAGGACTCTTGAATTTTGTTCCAATCCTTTTATCCCGGAAGTTACCGGCAATATCAAAGGGGTTCTTGAACTCTTAAGAGAAATAGGTTTAAATCCAATAAAAGGCAGATATAAAAGTCTTCTGGAATTAGATGAAAAAGAAATGAAAAAACTGGTTACTGCAATAATGTTAAGAAATCCGCAATCAAAAAATAAAGAAATTATTGGAGATATTTTCTTAATCAAACTCTTTAACAAACTTGAAGATGCAAGAGAATTAAGTGCAATGATTAATGCCTGTTCAAGGTCAGGAAAAAGTGATGTGGCAATTCAGCTTTGCATGGAAATTCCAAAAGCAAAAAAAAGAGCTGAATCAATACATGTAAAACACAAGCAATTTATTATCTCAGGTTTGAAATTTGTATCAGAAGCAGAAAAAATAAAAGGAAATAAATTTGTAATAATCAACGCAAAAGACAAAATCAAGGACACAATCACAGGAACAATAGCAAGTATTCTCTCTAACTCATCTTTATATGAAGAAGGAACAATAATCACAACAATGGCATATTACGACGACAAAATCAAGGTCTCTGCAAGAAGTGTCGGAGAAAATAACAGAAATCTCAGAGAAGTTTTAAGCAGGGTTGTAAATATAACCGGAGGAGAAGTCGGAGGCCATCAATGTGCAGCAGGTTGCATGATAACCCAGAAAAAAGAACAGGAATTTATTAAACTGCTTCAGAAAAATTTAGAGGTTGAGGTTGTGAAAATTTAATTATTCTTAACACAATACTCTAAATTTTTAAAAAGTAAACTTGGTAAAGGTTTTTCATATAAACTCTTGATAAGCCGAGGAGAGGAATATTTAGGTATCTCTTTAGCATCAGATTGAATAAAATCATTTAAAGAATCTTCTTCCCAAGCAGTATCTCCGAATAACCAAGAAAAATAATTCTTTTAGAATTATTTTTTATTTTCTTAATCACAAAATTATATCCATTTCAGAATACAAAAATACTTTTATCCAAAAAATTTTTAATAAAACCAAAAATTAACGGGGCTCTCACTTAGAATATTCTAAAATTAATTAACAAAAAATTTAAGTTCCATTTTCAGCAAACTTTTGTTCAACAAATTTCAGATATTTCTTAAAACAAACCTTTGGATTCAAAACCCTATTAACTTGCCAATTAGCGACGAGAATTAAAGAAGTTAAAAAGTAAAAATATCTAATAATCGGAAAATTACTTTTTGTTTTTATCCTTGCCTCGTCGTGAACTCTGAAGTCAGTTTCAATCTGCCATCGCTGTTTATATTTCGCAATCAAATACAAATGTTGTTTTAGATTTGTAGCAAAACACCAATAACAATCTTGCCATTCTTTTTTCTTCTGATTAAAATATCTGTTTTTGATGACGACAATTTTTGTTTGAGTTTTCCACCAGGTAAAATCTTTATTCCATTTAATCTCGTGGCAAAACGAGTTAATGCTTTTGGTTTCAGCAATGTATCTTTTCATTGCTGAATTTTTCGGAACAAAAATTAAATATTTTAGTTTTACCGACGACAAATAACTAATTAAATCTCCAATATAAAATCCTCTGTCAAATAAAACACACTTGATATTAATTGGCAATGACCTAGAATAATCTAACAACTCTTTGCAGAGAGTTGCTTTGTCCTGACCTTGTCTGTAAGGCAAAGCCATCAATGGCAATGGTCTTGGATCAACTACAGATAAAACAATATACTCAAATGCTTCACCTGTTCCATTTTCATATTTGATTTGCCGAACATTAAGTTTTCCATTTTTGCCATAATAAAGTTCTTTAGTTGTGTCAATAGCGAGGGTAACTTTTCCCAAACCCATTCTTGTTATTGCTTTTCTTGTGTTAAATTCAAAAGCTCTTTTAAGAGTTTTCTCGTCGGTGTTTTTAAGATGCCGATGCAGAGTATCAGATTTATTGCTGACAGTTTCCACATAACTAATTGTTCTCCCTGCTTCAACCAAGGCCGAAATTATTTCATTTGTTGTCACTCTCAAATTTTGAGATATATTTTTAATGATTGATTTGATATAAGTTTTGATAGACATAAACTCTCCGATTGCTCGGAGAGTTTTCTTTTTTTCTTGAAATTATTTAGTGGTAATTTTAGTTAGAATTTCTGTGCGGAGATACTGCCAAGAAGGACCTGAAAAAATATCTAAACTCATTATAATTATTAACAATACTTATTTTTAAACATTTATTTAATCTATCACAACTATCTCAAAATCAACAACCTAATTTTCTCTTCCCCCAAACTCTTATAAATAAACTTTTTATCTTAATTAAATGGCAAACTTAGAAGTAGGCGACATAGTTATGTGCACTGTAGATAGAATAGTTGGAATTGTAGTATTTGTAAATATAGATGAGTTTAATAAAGAGGGGGGCATAATTTTAAGTGAAATCGCGCCAGGAAGAATAAGAAATTTAAGAGAATATGTTGTGCCAAAAAAACAAATAGTTTGTAAAGTCCTGAGAATTTCTGGAGACAGAATTGACTTATCTTTAAGAAGAGTTACACAAAAAGAACAAAAAGAAATAAAAGAACAATACAAACAGGAAAAAAGTTACAAGAGTATTTTAAAAAGTGTCCTGAAAGAAAAAGCAGAAGAAATAATCAAAAAAATTTTAAAAGAAGAAAAAGTTTATGAATTTTTGCAGGAAGCAAAAGAAAAACCCGCAAAATTAGAAAACCTCGTCGGTAAAACTGATTCTAAAAAAATATTAGATATTTTAAAAAAACAAAAACAAAAAAAAGCCACAATAAAGGCAAAATTCTCATTTAACACAGCAAAACCAGATGGTCTCGCCTTAATCAAAAAGATTTTAGGACATATAAATGAAGCAGAAATAAAATATATCTCTGCAGGAAACTATGCAATCAAAACAGAATCCAAAGACCCCAAAACAGCAGATAATAAACTTAAAGAAATACTTTCTAAAATTGCAAAATCTGCAAAAAAACAGGGTGCAAATTTTAAGATTAAAGAAAAGTAAAAAAAATTTGTTTTATTTTAAAGTGAAAAAACCAAAACAAAAACCTTAAATACCCTTAAAAAAGCGTATAATTATGGAAGACAAACAAAAATTTGAAGTAGTAATTTTGGGAATTATATTTGACCCAAAAGCAAAAAAGATATTAATTGGACGAAGAGAAAATGACCCGCATATTCCTGAATTAACCTGGTGTTTCCCAGGAGGCAGAGCCACTTACAACGAAGATGTTGATAAAACTCTTAAAAGAAATGTTAAATCAAAAACAGGTTATGATGTAAAAAACCTTGGAGCAATTTTCTCAAAAACCTACCCTGAAAAACCAGAATTTTTAGCAGTTTATTTTCTAACACAAGTTTTTGAAGGACAAGAAAAACCAGGCGATAGTTTTTTAGAATTAAAATGGGTCAGCCCAAAAGAATTAGAAAACTACTTCACACATTCATTCCATAAAAAGTTAAAAGAATATTTAATTGATTTAGTTTAATTCTATGAAACTTAAAAAATGTTCTTCTTGTAAAACTTATACACTAAAAGAAATTTGTGAAAAGTGCAATAAAAAAACTTCTGATGCTCATTATAAATTTATTAGAGTGAGGGATGCACCAAAAAGTGATGTAAAGTTTATTAGAAAAAATTAAAACAAAGTCCTCTCTGCCCCTCTGCATTTTCAAGTTCTGCTATCCCATATTCCCCATCATACCCTGGCATAACTTTTATATTCCCACTTCTGTTTTTCAAAATCAAACCAATCAATTTAGCATCAATTTCTTTTCTGATAAAATCATCTCTTGAAACATCAAGTAATATTTTAAATTCATTGCCAAACTCTTTAATCAAACCATTATAAACCTCCCAAACTTTTTTACTCTGCATGCTATTCCCAAGTGCCAAAGCAATTATTTCATGCAATGGCAACAAGGTATAATATTTTTTCTTAATTTTATGATTTGAATCAACAGATGATAATTGCTCTATTCTGCTATCAACCCCTACTACTAAATTCTTTTTGCAAACAGGACAAATTCCATTTAACTCTTTAGTTTTCTCAGGACTGCAGGAAAAATTACACAACCTATGCCCGTCCCAGTGATATTTTCCATAAGCAGGGTCTGTCTCAATAGTTCCAACAAAATCATTCTCTCTAATCTGTCTGATGAGTTCACTATAAGAATCACACCTTCTAAAAATAGTTGCTTCTCTTCCCAACCTAAAAGGCCAAAAACTATGTGCATCTGAAAAACTAACAATTGATTTATTTTCCAGCTCTTTGATTTTCCAATTCATTTTAGGATCGCTGGAAATCCCTGTCTCTATCGCATGAATATTCTCAAACTGCTTTCCAAATGCTTCTTTTAAACTATCAAACCCAGACATGCTTCCAAAAACCCCAAACCACGGAGTCCAAATATGTGCGGGAATAACCTCAATATCTTTTGAAATTCGCATCATATCCTCTGTAAATGCCTCGCAGGATATCTTAAAAATCGGCCGACCATCATAATCTCTCCGACCTTTTGCATCTAAATAATTATGAATTTTCTCAGCAGTCTCAATACTTGGAACCAACAAATTCAAATGAACTCTCCTTCCCTTACCCTGAGTATAAATTAAACTAATCTCTCCTGTAATAATAAACGGAAAATCATCGTAGTAATAAAATCCTTTTCCATTATCAGTTAATTTTTCTTTAATCTCTTCAAACCATTGAGGATGAGTAAAATCGCCTGTCCCTAACAAATTCAACCCCTTAATCTTGGCCCACTTAACCAAATTCTCAAAATTAATATTCTTACTGCACGCACGAGAAAATCTGGAATGAATATGCAAATCAGCAAATAAATTATCTTTCATAAAAATTTAAAAATCAAAAGAGATTAAATAAGTATCTATTTCTTTTTCTTAGCAGCT
>CBDVES010000054.1:0-5499 GCA_965373065.1 uncultured archaeon
TGCCCCTTGTAAAAATTTTTTTCTAAAATTTTTCGGGGTACGCCTGTGGTGTGATTTTTTATCATCCTTAATTACTGAAATTATATTTTTTAATCTTTGAAGAGCTTTTTTTGATGACTCAAGATTTTTCCAGGTAAAATTAAATCTCTGCCTGTAATTTTTTGTCAGGTAAAAATATCTCAAATCAAGAGGAGTGTATGCTTTCTTGATGATATCTTTTAAATTATGGAAATTTCCCAAGGACTTTGACATCTTTTTCCCGTTGACTAAAACCCATTCATTATGAAGCCAGTAATTAACAAATTTTTTATTTGTAGATGCTTCTGATTGAGCAATCTCATTCTCATGATGGGGAAACACCAAATCAATTCCTCCGGTATGAATGTCAAATGTATCCCCTAAATATTTTAAAGACATAGCACTACACTCTATATGCCAACCTGGTCTTCCTTTCCCTAATTCAGTATTCCAAAATACATCGCCATCTGCCTTGTCCCAGAATTTCCACAAAACAAAATCATTTGCATTCTCTTTCACATATTCATCTTTGATAATCCTCGCTGTTGTCTTGAGTTTCTTTATTTTAATCCTGGACAACTTCCCGTAATCTTTGAACTTGTTAATAGAAAAATAAATCCCGTCTTCTGTTTTATATGCTATGCCTTTCTCCAATAACTTCTTCACAATTGCCACCATCTCTTTAATATGCTCTGTTGCCTTTGGCATAACTTCCGGGGTTTCAATATTCATTGCCTTGATGTCAACAAGAAATCCTTTTTCATATTTTTTTGTAAATTCCTTCAGTGGTTTTTTTTGCTTTTGACTATCTCTAATTGTTTTATCATCAACATCTGTAAGGTTCATTACTTCTTTCACCTTATAACCTTTGAATTTTAAATATCTTCTTAAAGTATCTGCAAAAACATAGGCTCTTAGATTTCCAATGTGGACATAGTCATAAATTGTCGGCCCGCATACATACATTCCTACTTCACCTTTTTTTATTGGCTTGAAAATTTCTTTTTTTCTTGTTAAGGTATTGTATAATTTTAATGACATAAATAATCAAAGAAAAAGTATTTTATAAATATAAGGATTATTTTATTGTAACAAAAATGTCAGCAGTTGCGTACGGGCTTCCATCTTTTTCGATTTCAAGCACATAAATAAATGTGCAAAGATTTGCAGTTTCCGGGATATCTAATTTTACCAGTCTTGGCGGCTCTAAACTATTTCCAGAGCCTAATGAAAAACTTCCTGAACCAGACATAAGAAAATCCTCTGCTTCTGCTTTAGTCAATGAATTGCATTTGGATACATCGTCGGCAATAACATCATAAGTAAAAGTTCCGTCTTCAGAATCTATGTTCTTGACTGCAAATGCAAATCCCTTTGGGTCATCTCCTTTTTTAACTTTGATGTCTCTTGAAGTGGGATAAACAGCTAATCTTTTTCCATCTTCAGAAAAAAGTCTTTGTATTTCATTTTCCACTTCTGTTCCAATTGAATCAATTGCATTTGTTCCAACATCAAAAATTTTGTTGACTAAAAATATGCCAAGAACTAAAACAGTCATAAGCAAGACTATTGTGACAATTGTTCCTACGCTCATCTCCATTGCTGCTTTTTTATTTTTCATTTTATGCTATTGGAAAACCAGGGAGGGTTCCCATATTTTGAGCCAAATAATAAGTTGCTATAACTGAAGCAATCAACAATACTAAACTTAACACGATTCCAATGATGTTAAGTTTTTTTGCTTTTTTAGACAGCTCTGTCTTTTGCTTCTTGCTCTGGATAAGTCCGACAATTCCAAAAACTAATCCTGCAGGCGAGTTGAAAAAAGCCATAACTATGCTTATTATCCCAAAGACATAACTTACAATACTAAAGTCCTCTTTTTTTTCAACCATTTTTTAATAATTAAATTAAGATTTTTCTTTTTATAAATGTTTTTGAAATGGGACGGGTGGGATTTGAACCCACGACACCATGATCTTCAGTCATGTGCTCTCCCCCTGAGCTACCGTCCCTTAAGAAATAATATAGTTATAGTTTTTTAAATGTTAGCACACCACAATAATATTCTTAAATAAAAGATTAGATTTAATTTTATGGAGTTTGATTTATTTAAACCATCAGGAAAAATTCTTGAAAAGATTTGTGAGGACAAAAAAAAGTTTGTTTATACTTATCTTGTTATTCCAAGGAAATTCGCAGATGAACCTATGGAATATTTAGTAAGAGCTTATCATCCTGCATTAGGGAATTTTGTGGGGTCGTTTTACAATCTTGGGGAATTTGTTAAAGAATCTCCTCATCTTGAATCTAAACTTATCTATAAATTCAATTACAGACAATTTTTAGGTGTTTTTAGGGAAGGGACAACTAATGCAATTGCTCATTGTCCAGAAAACTGTTCCCAAATTAATTACGGATTATTCCTTGGGGATAAAGGAATTTTACATGGTTTTAGGAATTTCGGAGATTATTTTAAATCAGAAAAAACTAAAAAATTATGGGAAAGTAAAACTCCTGTTCAGAGCACAAGAGAATCTAATTTTTCAGGTCATGGTGCAGGGGACAAAATTATTTATAGTTTATCAGATTTTATTAAAGTAGATTCTAAAAAAGGAATTCTTTATTGCGGTCAAACTCATGAAAGATTGGAGATTAATCCTGGGAAATTTTATTTTTATGAGGATAAATAAGTGTAAGTCAGGAATAGGCCACCTTCTGTCTTTTGCTGAGGCCTCCTTATTGGGAGGTCATGCAGACCAAAAGTGTTAATATTTCACTATGCGGTTCAAGACCTTGCACTGGTTGAGATGTTCGTTTCATCAAATCTCGTCTTTCGCAGTTCCACGCATGTTTCATTACTCTCGTTCGAAACTGAAATTTCGGACGAGGTCTGAGGTTCTCCTCAGAGCCAAGACGAACTGTGGCGTTTCTTTAACAGAGCTTTGCCTCACGACAATTGTTTTTCAACAACAACCATATTAGTGGGCGGACCTTCCTCAGAATTCAACAATCTTTTCATCATTTGTCTATTCAAAGACTGAATCCCGAAATTAACTACCCAACTTACAAATTTAAAGGGAATAATGAGTTTAAAAAACCTTCTATGGAAAGATTTAAATACCTTTTTTTAGTAGTGACAATATGGTAAGATATACAGCTACAACATATACTCAAAAAAAATATCAACAAGACCAGGATTTAGTTGACGAAGTTGAAAGTGATTTTCCAATTGATTTTAGAGACCCAGAGAGGCATATAGAAGATAAAAAAAACATACTTAAAAATATTTTAGGTTACAGAAATCTAAGAGTCGGCTCTAACAAAAGTGAAATACGATTTTTGCCTTTGGACAATTGCAATCCCGGAAGAATTACTCGTGTATTAAAAGGAAGCTATAATTCTGCATTAAACAGAATCAGGAAATTTGGCGACCCTCAAAAAAGAAATAAAAATTCGTTGCAGATTAAACTACAAAATTTTCAGGCTCCAAAACAACTTTCTCTTTTTAGATAATTATTTATATTTGTTATTCTTGTATTTTTAATGGGATTAAACATTCGCGACATTATTCCGCGTAAAGAAATTGAGTTTGAGAATTTGAATGGTAAACTAATTTGCATTGACGCGTTTAATATTTTGTATCAGTTTTTGTCAACGATTCGGCAGGCAGATGGAACCCCGTTGATGGATAGCGAGAAGAGAATTACAAGTCATCTTTCTGGGATTTTTTATAGGAACATTGCTTTGCTTTCTGGAGGGATAAAATTGGTTTATGTATTTGATGGCGAGGCGCCTGAACTTAAATATAAAATTCATGAAAAAAGAAGAGAAGCAAGAGGTTTAGCAAAAGAGAGGTATGAAGAGGCAAAAGATAAAGAAGATTTGGTTTCAATGAAAAGATATAGCAGCCAGTTGGCACGGCTTGACTCTGAGAAGATTGACGAAAGCAAAGAACTTTTGAAGGCAATGGGAATTTCTGTTGTGCAGGCACCGAGTGAGGGAGAATCAGAGGCAGCGTATCTTTGCAAGATTAAGGAAGAGGTTTATGCGAGTGTTAGTCAGGATTATGACAGCTTGCTTTTTGGCGCACCGAGGTTAATTAGAAATTTGACATTGGCACGAAGGAGAAAAACTTTCAATGGATTTATTGAGGTTAAACCAGAGTTGATTGAATTGGAAAAAGTGTTGAATTCTTTGGAAATAAATTTAGACCAGTTGATTTGTTTGGGAATCTTAGTTGGAACAGATTATAATCCAAAGGGAATTCCCGGGATTGGGCAGAAAAGAGCATTGGATATTGTGAAAAAATACAAGCAACCTATCTTGATTTTTGAAAGCCTGGAGGAACAAATAATGAGCTTGCCAGAAGAGGACAGATTTAATTGGCAGGAAATTTTTGAGTTGTTTCATAAGCCAAAAGTTGTTGATGTTGATTTTGAGTTTGGGAAGATTGATGAGAAAAAAATAAAAGAGATTTTGGTTGAGAGGCATGATTTTTCTGAAGAAAGAGTTGAGAAGCAGTTGGAAAAATTACAGAAAATTGAAGAGAAGAAAAAACAAAAAGGCTTGGGAGAGTGGTTTTAAGATAAAGACAGATGTCTTAAATAAAATAAGGCAAGTGTCTTAAATTAAAATGGTTGAAAAATATCAAAAAATTATCGAAGAAGTCTTGGATGAAATTGAATCTGCTTTAAAAGACCCCAAAGGAATAGTTGCCCATCAAAGAAGACTGGCATTTTCAATGTCTTTAGGAGTTATAACTTTGCTTGAGAGTTATCTGGAGAAAATTAATGTTTTAAAACAAGGGGCTAAAATAAATCATCTTTGGCTGAAAAAGAAAAATGTTAAAAAATTAATTTCTAAACAGATAACTTGCCCTATTGAGAATCTCAAAGATTTTGATAAATTATTGGATATGGCTTATGAATTAGAAAAAGAAAAAAATGGATTGGCTTATGGCAAAATTGTCTCTGAGTTAATTTTAAAAGAAAAAATAAATTTGTTTTTAAATTTAAAAAACCAGATAGAAAATGATTAAATCTTATGCAAGTTATTTTGTTTCTTATTTGCTGTTTAATTTGAAAAATTCAGATAACATATCAAAAATAATTTTGTTTGGTTCTGTTGCTAAGAATGAAGCAGATAAAAAAAGTGATGTGGATATTTTTATTGAAGTAAAGAAAAAAACAAAAAAGTTTGAAAGAGAAATAGAAAAAATTATAGATGATTTTTATAAAAGCAGGGAAGCATTGATTTTTAAGAGCAAGAAGATTGATAATAAAATAAATGTTCTTGTCGGGAAATTAGATGAATGGAAAGAGCTTGAAAAAAGTATTGAGAGCACAGGAATTGTTCTTTATGGAGGATATGTTTCTTCTGGCAAAGTTAAAGCAAGAAAATATGCTGTCTTTTTTTGGGACAAAATCGGAAAAAACCGAGGGGCTTTTTTAAATAAGGTTTATGGATTTAGTTCAAAAA
>CBDVES010000055.1:0-5462 GCA_965373065.1 uncultured archaeon
AACAAAGCAAGTGATACAAGTTTGTTTTTTATTGTCATGTTATTACTTAAAAATTACACTTTATAAATATTTATGTGATTTAGTATAGATATCATAAAATAATAAAAATTATGTTATAAAAAATTAAATGAGAATAGTAGAAATTATGTTAATTTTATAAAAAATATGAATATTTTGTTTTGGGGAGAAATTAATAACTCCTTGCAACATAAACAATCTTTTTTAAGGAATTAATGATTTTTTGCAACAGAAACATTTTTATATAAAAGAGATTATCAAGTATCATGGAAAGTTTTAATCAAAAAATAGAACTTGATATTATTATTCTCCCAGAAGGGGAAGGAGATTCAAGAGTTTATAGTATAAGTTGTATTCAGATTCCAAATGTAGTTACACAAGGGAACACAATAGAACAAGCAAAAAATAGATTAAAAGAAGCTTTGGGATTATATTTTGAAGAAATGCCAGAAGAGAAAAATAAAATTATTAGTATTGTTAAGGAAGAAAATAATGCCCCTATGATTTCAAGAATTTTTCTTTAAAAAATTCCCTTAAATTCTGTTTTATCTATCCCGCAATTTTCACATTCTTTTAAAAGATTTAATCTCACAGCATTGCTAAGTCTTTTTTCATTTACTAATATTATTGGCCTTCTTAAAGGAGGGTTTTTATTTACTATGATATGATCTCCTCTCATTCTAATTATTTCAAAACCATGTTTTCTTAAAATACTCATTATTTCTTTTATTACTGGTCTTAATCTAAAACTCATTTTTTTACATTTAATTTTTTCCAACTCTAATATGCCTTTGCTACATAAACAATCTCGTTTGCTTTTTTTCCGCAAATAACACATTTTCCCGAAGCTGTTTCCTTTTCATCTAATCTTGTTCCTCTGACTTCTGCTCCTGTTTCTTTTTCAATTATTTCTGCACATTTTTCACCATCTTTGTCAACAGAACAGAAATTACACCTGGCAATTGCACCATCTTTTATTATTTTTTTTAATTCATTAACATTCTTGGCATCTTTGATTCTTCCTTTAAAAATTTTATCTGCTTTTTTAATTAAATTTTTTGTGAATTCTTTTGAGATTTTTTCAATTGTTTTAAGAACATCTTTTTCTGGCACAACAATTTTTTTATCTAAATCTCTTCTAAAAATTGTTATCTGTTTTTTTTCCAAGTCCTTTAATCCTAAATCTATTCTAACTGGGATGCCTTTCATTTCCCAGTGATTGAATTTTTCACCAGGTCTTTTATCAGAATAATCAATTTCTACTGAATAAGATTTTTCAATTTGTTTTTTTAATGTTTCTGCTTTTTTGTTTACTTTTTTATCTATAGGAATGATTACTATCTGTAAAGGTGTAATTTCCCAGGGGAATTTTAGTCCTTTGTTGTCTCCGTGAGTAATTATTATACTTGCGAATATTCTTGAGACTGAAGGGCCATAGCAGGTTGTGTAGCAGGGTTTTTCTTTTTGATTTTTGTCTTTGTAAGTTATGTTAAATGCTTTTGAAAAACTTGGGGAGATTATGTGTGTTGATGGTTGCTGGATGACTTTTCCGTCGGGGTTTAGTACATCTGCCGCAAAAGTTCTTAATGCTCCGGGAAATTTATCCCATGCTGGTCTTTCAAAGAATATAAACGGCAATCCAAATATTTTGTGCAGAACTTCTTCAGTAGTTTCCATATCTTCTTTTACCTGCTTAAATGCATCTTCTTTTGTGGCGTGTGCACAGTGAGTTTCTATCCAGTGGAATTCCCTGCTTCTTAGAAAAGGGCGTGTTGCTTTTGTTTCGTGCCTGAAAACTTGTGCTCTTTGGTATGTTTTGAAAGGCAGGTCTTTGTAACTTCTTATCCATAAATTGAACATCTGGTAAAATGCAGTTTCAGAAGTTGGTCTGAGAGCAAGAGGTTCTTCAAGTTTTTTTGTCCCCCCATGTGTAACCCAAAATACTTCCGGAATGAATCCTTTAACATGGGATGCTTCTTTTTTGAGATTGCTTTCAGGGATTACAGTTGGAAACCAGTATGGCTTATGTGATTTTTTTTGCAACACATCTTCAAAATGTTTGTACATTTTTTCCATTGCCAAAACCGCCCATGGCTGGAAAACTAAGAATCCTTTTACATTATATCTTAAATCTGCGAGTTCGCATTTTTGAACAACTTGGGTAAACCACTCTGAAAAGTTTTCATTTTTTTTAACTGTAATGCCTCCTTGATTTTTTTTTGTCATAATTAATTAAAGAAAAAAGGGTTTAAAATCGTTTTGTTAGATTATTTAATTGGAGAAAGTGAGGAGATAAGAAGAGGAAAGCGAAGAAGTGTTTTATTTTTTTTGGTTTGAGGAAAGAAGAAAGTTAGAAATAAGTGAGGATAATAGAATTAGTTATGATGCAAATATTTATAAACTAATTTGCAGTATAGTTTTTATGTTAAAAGATATATTAATTTTGCAAAAAAGGGAATTTCAAAATAGAATAAATGAATTATATGTAGACAGGAGAATAAATTTTAAAAAACTAAAGGCGCCTTTGATTAAGATAATTGTTGGACCGAGGAGAGCTGGAAAATCATTTTTCGCCTTGCATTTTTTATCTAAATTAGATAATTTTGGTTATGTTAATTTTGATGATGAACGATTAGTCAAACTTAAAGATTATGATTCTTTGATTGAAGCAGTAAATTTTGTTTATAAAAATCCAACAAATATTTTATTTGATGAAATTCAAAATTTAGAAAAATGGGAATTATTTGTAAATAGGTTGGCAAGACAGGGATTTAATTTAATAATTACCGGAAGCAACTCAAAACTTTTATCAAAAGAAATGGCAACCCATTTAACCGGGAGGCATTTTTTAATAAATCTTTTTCCTTTTTCTTTTAGGGAGTATTTAGATTTATTTGAAAAAGATTTGACAACAAACGAGATTAAGAATAAATTTGATAAATATGTTTTTGAAGGGGGAAATCCTGAGCCAAAAATAAAAAAAATTGATAATAAAGCTTATTTAATTAGTTTGTTTGATTCAATAATTTATAAAGACATAGTAAGAAGATATAGCATTAGAAATCCAAATAAAATTAATGATTTAGCATATTATCTTATGGCAAATATTTCAAATGAGTTTTCTTTTAATTCTTTAAAAAAATTAACAAGTATAGAAAGTGTTCATACTGTTGAGAAATATTTGGGATATTTGGAAGAGAGTTTTCTTTTTTTTAGCGTGAAGAGATTTTCTTATAAAGTTAAAGAGCAGTTGTCTTCTATAAAAAAAATTTATTGTATTGATAATGGTTTTGTGAATTCTAAATCATTTAAAATCAGTCCTGATTATGGAAAACTTTATGAAAATCTTGTGGCAATTAAATTAAAAAAATTAGAGTTGGACAATAAGATTAGTTTTTATTACTGGAAAAATCAGCAACAGCAAGAAGTTGATTTTGTGGTTAAGAAGGGTTTGAAAGTCCATAAATTAATTCAAGTTTGTTATAACATCAATAATTTGAAAACAAAACAGAGAGAAATCAGAGCATTGCTTAGTGCATCAAAGGAATTAAAGTGTAAAAATTTGTTGGTAATTACAAGAGACAAGGAGGGAGAAGAAAGTTTTGAATGGTTTGGGATTAAGAGAAAAATAAAATTTGTTCCTTTATGGAAATGGCTTTTGTCTGACAAAATTTTGTCTTAAATAAAAGCAAACAAGGGGGAGTTAGTGGTTACTGGAGTAAACATGTAAATAATTTTAAATTTATTAATTCTTCTTATGAATGTGGGCAGGAGTTGTTTTTTTAAACATAGATAATTGAAGAAAAAAGAATAATGAAGGATAAAAAGTAGGTTTTAATTAATCTTCTTGGCAATTTACCAGATCAACTTTCATTTCCTTTATATCTTCAGAATAATAGTAATGAATAAAACCTTGAAGAGATTGTGATAATAAATTTATCTTTTCTTAACTATTTGTTTTATTTTATTAAACCTCTCTGCATAAAGAGCATGGAGAAAATCATCAATACCACGTGTCAATTGTTCTAATTTTCCTTCTAAAATAGATCTTTCTTCTAATTTAATGTTTTCTAAATGCCTTCCATATAGAAGTTTTATTTCTCCAAGCTTCTTAGAAAAAATACTTAATTCTTCATTTTCTTTTTCATAGTAGATTCTTACTTTTTCATAAAGATTATTTATTCTTCCAAGTAATTCTTCATAAGTTGGTTGTTGTTCTTGTTCCATTTTTTTATTTCAACGCTTTTTTTTCACATCGCAATAGTATGCAATATCCTCAACAACTTCTGATAGTAGTTTTAATTTATCTACTAATAATCTTCTTTTTTTTGTATTAACTTCTTGTAAACATTCTCCAATTTGGAGTTTTAATCTTCTAAGTTTATTAGAGTATTTACATATTTCATCAGACCCAAATATTTTATGAAAGGTTGTTAATCTAAGGTCGTGATAAATTTCATCTATTTCTTCTAAAGATTGTTTATAATCAAATCTTTTAATGGAGTGTGCAATATCCTTACTTGCGTTAGAAAGTGCATTTTCAATGCCTTTTGGATATTTTTCCTTATCTTTTCCAGTATTCTTTAAAAATTGTTGTTGTTCTTGTTCCATTTTCTATTTTTAATCAAGCTCTTTTTTATCTTCCGCAAATCTATATCTTAAATAATCTAATAGAGCATCTGATGTTGTTGTTAAAGCCAAATTTACTTTTTGCGCTTCCTCTAAGGAAAGTTTTTCTTCTGCTAAACTCTTAACAAACCCTATTTTTAAATCTGCAAATTGTTTACTATACTCTCTAATTTTGTCATATACATGCTTGTGCGTTTCTCTTAATTCATTTGCAAGTCCCAAAATTTCTTCCAAATGCTTCTTATATTCTTTTGTCATTTTGTAGTAAGTATATCAATACTATATAAATACATGTAACACGTTAACGTACAACAATAGAAAGATTTAAAATCCGAGATATATATTAAAAATTATGGATTCAAATGTTTTAACCAAAGCTGGATTAACAGAAAAAGAAGCAAAAGTTTATATTACTTTAATGACTCTTGGAGAATGTAAAGCTCACAAAATTATTAAAAAAACTTCTATGCAAAGGTCTGTTGTTTATCCAATTCTCGACAAATTAATTTCCCTTGGATTAATAAGTTATGTTATTAAAAATAATGTTAAATATTTTCAAATAGATAATCCAGAAGCAATCAAAAATATCATGGAAGAGAACCTTAAAGAAATTAGTAATTTCATTAATCAAATTAAGAAGTTAAAAGAAGGAAAAGATGCAACAGAAATAAGAATTTATGAAGGGTATAATGGGATTAAAAATTTGTTAGATAATAGAATAAATAAAATAAAAAAAGGAGGAGAGGTTTTAATTATAAATTCAAGGGATGTTTTTTTAGAGAGAAACAAAAAGTACTTAGATCTTTTTCATAATC
>CBDVES010000056.1:0-5422 GCA_965373065.1 uncultured archaeon
GGCAATGAAATAGAACTTAATCTTAATATTCCAATAGTGGCAATTAAAAAAACAAATGTTGGAATTGCGAGAAACATTAATGGTCACTGGAGATTGATTGGACATGGTGAGGTTTTATAAACCTTTTTTGATTATTTATTTTATGAAGAGAGTGTTAATGATTTTTATTTTGGGAATGTTTTTAATTAGTTTTGTTGTTGCTGAAAATAATTATAATACTTCTTGTGAAATAGATAATGATTGCCTAATTGCAAATGGAGAAGGATTATTAGATTTTAGTTGTTGTAGTTCTTGTACTCAAGAAGATTATGATTCAGATAAATTTATTGCTGTGAATAAAGATTGGATAAATTCAGAAAGAGAAAAATACAATGAAGAAAATTGTATTGGGGGCATTATGTGTCCTCATTGTGCATCATCACTGCCTTTTAATTTTGATAATTATGTAGCTAAATGTGTAGATAATGAATGTATGAAAGTTTCTGTAAAAGAAACCCCTTCTCTATGCATTACAGAGGCTGATTGTGAAGTTATTTTTTCAAATTGTGTATGTAAATATGTATGTAGTATTAAGACAACTGAAACATTAATTGATTGTGCAAGAGCATGCAGTATGCAAGAAAGAGATAATGAAATTCCTACTTGCTCATGTGAAAATGGTAAGTGTATTAATAACTATAAAACCCTAACTCAAATACAAAAAGTAATCAGGGTCAAAAATAAATTAAAAATTCAACCTCAAATACAAGAATGTCCTGAAGATTGCACTTGCACTGGTTCTGTTATTAAATGCAAATTAGAAAATGGTGGAAGAGAAATGACAATTATGGCAGGCAAATCAGGAAACATGATTGTTCAAGTTAAAGGAATAAATATGTCAACAAATGTTACTTTATATAAATCAGAAGGCAAAATTTATGGGGTTTTCAAAAACAATCAAACAAAAGAAATTAAAATTCTTCCTGATGAAGTAAAAGAAAAAATAAGACAAAGAATAAAAGCAAGATTAGAAAACTACAACATAACTCTTGACGAAGATGGAGTTTATCAAGTTCAAATGAAAAAAAGAGCAAGATTGTTTTATTTAATTCCTGTAAGAGAAAAAGTTAAATCACAAATTCATTCTGAAACAGGAGAAATAATCAAGATAAGAAATTCTTGGTGGGGATTTTTAGCGAGGGATGTTGAGGAAACTTCAGAAGAATTAGAACAAGAAACAGAGGGACAAGCTTCAGTAGATGAAATTGTTGAATAGATACATTTAACAACAATAATTCTTAAAAAGAAACTTTAATTATAAATTGTATGAAAAATTTATCTGACCAAGTTCGCCTTCAGATTGATGAAACTTCAACAAGCAGAAAATATTGGGATACTAAAGCTAAAGAAACAGGATTTAAAGATATTGAGGATTTTTTAGGATATTTTAAGGTTCATTCTCAAACTCCCAGAGCACTTTTTCCCGGGCAACATGTAGAAGTTGTGCTTTCTTTATTAGAATATTCTCAAAAACAAAGAGAGAGCATGAATCCATTTAATGCATTTAACACAATGAAGTATGATTCTGAAGATTATAAAATTTTGGAAGAAAAAGTTGAGAGTTTGATTTAAACCAACAAACTTTATAACCTTTAATTTTTTTAATTCCTCATGACAATTTATTCACATTCTCGTTTATCTACTTTTGAACAATGTCCTTTTAAATTTAAATTAAAATACATAGACAAAATTGTTCCTGAGCTTGAAACAAGTATAGAGTCACATCTTGGAAGCGTGGTTCACAGCACTTTGGAATGGGTTTATATAGAGGTAAAGAACGAGAAGATTCCGACGGTGGACGAGGTTATTATTTATTATGCAACTAATTGGGAGGAGAATTACAAACCCGGAATAGTGATTGTAAAAAAAGAATTTTCGGCAAAAGATTATTTTGATAAAGGTGTTCAGTTTCTTATTGACTATCATATAAAACATCATCCGTTTGAGGACAATACTCTTGAAGTTGAAAAAAAGATAATAATTGAATTAGATGAAGAAGGAGAATATAAAATTCAGGGATTTATTGACAGATTGGTTCATAATTTAGAGACAGGGGAATATGAGGTTCATGATTATAAGACAGCAAATAATCTTCCAGACAAAGAGAGAGTTGAGAACGACAGGCAACTTGCATTGTATTCTATTGCAATTAAAGAATTATTTGGGTATGACCAGGAAGTTTGTTTGGTCTGGCATTATCTGGCGCACAACATGAAAATCTGTTCAAGGAGGACAAATGAACAATTGCAGAAATTAAAAAAAGAAACTATTGATTTGATAAAAAAAATAGAATCCACAACAGAGTTTCCTGTAAATAAATCTGTTTTGTGTAATTGGTGCGAGTATAAAGATATATGTGATAAAAAAGAAATTCAGGAAAAAATTAATAAAGAAAAAATTAAAGATAATGAATTAGAAAAAGAAGAGAATAAGAAAGATGGGTTGGATATTTGGGGTTGAGAAAACTTTATAAACTTATATGAATTAAACTTCATATGAATTCAAATACATATCATGTTTTTTTTACAAATCTTGCAAATCCCCTGAAGATAAATATTATTCTTAATCTTAGGGAAAAAGAAAAAAGTGTTTCTGATATTTCTAATGGGTTAAAAGTTGAGCAGAGCAAGGTTTCTCATGCACTTTCTTCTTTGAGATGTTGCAATATTGTTCAGGTCAGGCAAAAAGGAAAGCAGAGAATTTATTTTTTAAATAAAAAAACAATTGTGCCGATGTTGAAATTAATTGATAAACATGCGAAAAGTTTTTGTGAAGGCAAGTGTGTAAAGTGTGGGCAAAATAATCCAGCGACGAGCAGGGTTGAGAGGGAGAGATGAAACAAATTTACCTCGACAACGCTGCAACAACAAAAGTTGATGAAAAAGTTGTTGAAACTATGTTGCCTTATTTTACTGAAAAATATGGGAATGCTTCCTCATCGCATTTGGCAGGAGAGGAAGCGTGGAGAGCAATTGAAGAGGCAAGGGCTGTAATTGCAAAATCTGTCGGGGCAAAGCACAAGGAAATTATTTTTACTGGAAGCGGAACAGAGGCAAACAATCTTGTTGTGAAAGGTTTGTTTTTCAAAAACTATCCTGCTAAAAATCACATTATTATTGTTAAGATAGAGCATGATTGTGTTTATAATGCGTGCAAGTGGCTTGAGAAACAGGGGGCAAAAATTACTTATTTAAATGTTGACAGCGAAGGGTTTGTAAATCTAAAGGATGTTGAGATGGCGATTACAGACAAGACAATTCTTGTTTCAATTATTCATGGGAATAATGAAATTGGGACAATTCAGGATTTAAAATCTATTGGGACAATTTGCCGGGAGAAAAATGTTTTGTTTCATACAGACGCGTGCCAGAGTTACACCAAGATTCCAATTAATGTTAAGAAACAGAATATTGATTTGATGACAGTAAATGCCCAGAAAATTCACGGACCAAAAGGTGTGGCGGGGTTGTATGTTCGTGAAGGAATAAAAATCACGCCTTTGCTTCATGGTGGGGGGCATGAATTTAAATTGAGAAGTTCAACTGAGAATGTTCCAGGGATTGTTGGTTTTGCAAAGGCAGTTAAAATTGCAAAGAACAAAGATATAAAGAAAATGATTTTTTTGAGAGATAAATTAATTAATGGACTTTTGGAAATTCCAAATGTGAAACTTAATGGTCCTTTGAAAAATCGGCTTTGTAACAATGTAAATGTTTCATTTAATAATATTGAGGGCGAGGCTGTTGGGAGTTTTTTAAATGCCAAGAGGATTTTTAGTTCAACAGGTTCTGCGTGTTCTTCAAAATCTCTGGAGCCGAGTCATGTTTTGCTTGCAATTGGTCTGACACCTTTAGAAGCAAATAGTTCAATAAGATTAAGTTTGAGTAAATATAACACAGAAGAAGAAGTGGATTATATGTTAAAAGAATTAAAAAAAATTGTGGAGAAATTGCGGAGGATAAGTCCTTTAGTGAAATGAAAATAACAAATAAAACTAAATTGAATTCATTGCTTAGTGCAAACCCCGAATCAGCAGAGATTTTATTTAAAGCAGGAATGGGTTGTGAATGTTGTCCAATGGCGCAACAAGAAAGTTTAGAAGATGGTTGTAAAGCACATGGCATGAATAAAAAACAAATTGATGAACTGATTAAAAAACTAAAAATAAAATGACTTCTCAATACACAAAAAAACTTCTAAAGCATTTTCAAAATCCAAAATATGTTAAAAACATTAAAAACCCCGACGGAGTTGGAGAAGTTGGAAACATTCGTTGCGGGGATATAATGCATCTTGAAATCAAAGTCAAAGATAATAAAATAAAAGATATTGGATTTAAAACTTTTGGATGTGCAGCTGCGATTGCAAGTTCTGATGTTATTTGTGAAATAGCAAAAGGAAAAACTTTGGAGCAGGCAAAGAAAATTACAAAGGACGATATTGTAAAAAAACTCGGGGGCATGCCTCCAATAAAGGTTCATTGTTCTGTTCTTGGAATACAGGCTTTAAAAAAGGCAGTTGCAGATTATGAGGGGAAAAAATGAACATTGAAACAAAAGTCAAACAAACTCTCGCGAAAATTAAATTATCAAAGCGTAATAAAATTCTCATAGCTTTATCCGGAGGAAAAGATTCTGCTGTTGTTGCTTTTTTATTGAAAAAGTTTGGGTATAATGTTGAAGGGTTGTATGTAGATTTGAAAATAGGAAAATATAGTGAAGATTGTTTAACTGCTGTAAAAGAACTTTGTAAAAGTTTGGAAATTAAATTGAATGTTTATGACATGAAAAAAGAGCAGGGAAAAACCATGCGAGATATTTGGAAGAGAGTAAAAAATAAGAAACTGAATAATTGTGCTGTTTGCGGTGTTTTTAAAAAATGGATTTTAAATAAAACAGCGAGGAAATTAAAAGCAGACAAAATTGCAACAGGGCATAATTTGGACGACGAGGTTCAGACATTTTTAATAAATATTTTCAAAGGTAGTCCGGAGTTAAGTTCAAGTTCTGGAGCAATTACAAAAAATATTTCAGACAAAAAATTTATTCCAAGAATCAAACCTTTGTTTTATGTTTTTGAAGAGGATATTAAGAAATATGCCATTCAAAAAAAATTACCTTTTATTGAAGGAAAATGTAAATATTCTCAACAATCTTATCGTGGAGAAGTCCGTGATTTTGTAAATACTTTTTCTGAAAAAGACAAAAAAAATATTATGAAAAATTTTGAAAGTGTTTCTAAAAGAATTAAAAAAGATAAAAAATTAAAAATGCAATATTGCGAGAGATGCGGAGAGCCATCAAGAAAAAAGATCTGTAAAAAGTGCGAGTTGATGGGAATTTAAACTTATTTATATTCTGTACCATAAGATTTAATAAATCAG
>CBDVES010000057.1:0-5229 GCA_965373065.1 uncultured archaeon
AACAACTAATTTGCCCTATGCGCATACGCCAATTAAAGGAGAAATGAAATTTTTTAACACAGGTTTTTTTGCAAGAGATATATCACAGGAACATTCTATTTCTAATCAATATCCTTTTTTGCAAAAACTTGGATTTAAAGAAGTAATGCCTTTAATAGTCGGTCAAATAACAAATAAAGAGGCACAGGAAATTACAGAAAAAATTTCCAAGATTGATGCTGTCTATATTTTTTCAACTGACCTTTCACATTTCCTGACTTATGATAAAGCTGTGAAAACAGATAAACAAACAATAAAAATAATTGAAGATTTGGATTTTGAAAAATTTGAAAGTATTGATGCTTGCGGTAAATTTCCTTTATTAATTATGATGCACTTGTGTAAATTAAATAATTGGGAACCAAAATTAATTGAATATAAAAACTCCGGAGATGTTATTGGAGATAAAAGTAGTGTGGTTGGGTATGCTGGGTTTTGGTTTTGACTATTTTATCTAATTAATAACAGAAGTTGAAGCGAGTTAAGTTTTTGGATAAAATTTTCTAATCCCCCAATCTAAATCTTCAATCAAAGGTAATTTTAAAGCATTTCTTGGGGTTAACCATTGATACTTTGTATGTTCTTTAAAATTTAGTTTAATTCTTTTTATACCTCCTTCCCTTAACCTATACCAATTATATTTAAAATCAGTTCCATCACTAAATCTAACAAAATTTCTTCC
This sequence comes from uncultured archaeon, assembly GCA_965373065.1. Lineage (GTDB taxonomy): Archaea > Nanobdellota > Nanobdellia > Pacearchaeales > GW2011-AR1 > JAUWPB01. The sequence goes on from CBDVES010000057.1 coordinate 722, forward strand.
AAGAAATTGCAAATCCTTATTTTCTTCAGAAACAAAAATTCCTGTTTCTTCAAACAATTCTCTCCTCATTGTGTCATAAAGCAAACTTTCTTTTTCTTTATCAAATTTTCCAGAAGGAAGCCCAAAACAATTTCCATAAGGTTTATCTGGATGTCTTTTTAACAAAAGTATTTCCCTATTTTTATTTTCCACAAAACAACCAACAGCATCAAATTGTGGATGAAAATCTTTTGGAATATTTTCTAAAATCATAAAAAAGATAGATGCAAACATTATTTAAAGATTTAGATAAAAAAACAATTTATGAAGAAGAAATTATTTATGTTATGAATTAAATTTTTATTTTAATGCCTCTAATATTTCTGATAAATCTTCTATTGGTCTATAACCACTTACAAAATATTTTCCATTAATCACATTTGCAGGAGTTCCTGTTGCACCATACTTTTCTGCAATATCTCTATTCTCGCTTAAATCAAGTGTATAGATAGTTATCTCAGGATATTTTTCCATTGCTTCAACTAAAACAGGATGATATTTAGTACACCAGCCACAACCAGCACCATAAAACGAAATCAAGGTTTTAGGAATTAAATCATAATTTGCAAATTCATTAATCCTCATAGAAGCATCATATTCTTTTGATTCTTCAACAACAAAAGATAATATTTTTGATTTCATATCAGCAGGAAGTTCATTCTCAAAAACACTCCAATCAACAGGTTCTTGTTGTTGAGAAGATTCTCTGTTATTTATATCTTCAAAAGATATTAAATTTGAAGTAAAATATTCGCCATCTTTTGTTATATATAAAGGAACTTCGCCTTCTTGAAGTAAAATAATAACCTCATAAAAATAATCATTAAATTCTTTTGCTTCTATAACTTCTCCCTCACCTTTTGTCTGAGTTTTGACAAAATCAAGAATAACATCTCCAGCTTGTTCCTCTGAAATAACATTCCCAGTAACACCCCCGGAAACATTACCAACTAATAAAATCAATGCTAAAATTCCAAGAACAAGTGTTGACGCCATCCAGGGATTTTCTCTTATTTTATCAGTAAGATTTTGTTTATTAGAAATGTCTTCTTTTTTAATATCCTCTTTTTCTATTTTGTTCTCAACTTCTTTTTCTTCATGAATTTTATTTTTTTCGTCTTCCATTATTTAAGCATGAAAAAATCATTTATAAATATTTTGGTGAATCAGATTAAAACCAAACAATTAAAAATCTATTTAACTATTTTTGAACATGGTTTATAATATTATAACCGGACGAAACCAGGCAGACAAAAAAACTTTTGGCGACAAGGGACTTGTTTTTATTGGAAAAGGTTATGTAAAAATGGGGCAGTACACTTCGCTGAGCAATAAAATTTTTATGGATGTCGCGAGGAGCCATGTAATTTTGGTGGCAGGAAAAAGAGGCAGTGGAAAGAGCTACACCCTCGGTGTTATAGCAGAAGAACTCTCTAATCTTGCTAAAGAAACAAGCCAGAACATCGCGTCTCTGATTTTTGACACTATGGGAATTTACTGGACTATGAAATTCCAGAATGAAAAAGATAAAGAATTATTGCGGGAGTGGGATTTAAAACCAACATCACTTAAGACAAAAGTATTTGTGCCGTTCGGACATTATGATAATTATCTGGCAAAAGGAATTCCTGTTGACGAGAAATTTGCCTTGGATGTTGCAGAATTAAATTCTGAGGACTGGGTTATAACTTTTGGTTTGGGCATTACAAATCCTGTGTCTGTTTTAATTGAAAGAACTATAACTAAATTAAAACAAGAAGGGAGTTTTGGCATTAAAGAAATAATTTTAAATTTAGAGAGAGATGAAAAAACTCCGAGGGAAACTAAAAACGCGGCAGTGGGATTATTTGAGGCAGCAGACACATGGGGGGTGTTCTCATCCAAAGAAGCAACACAAGTAAAAGATTTAATTTCTGCAGGCACAACATCTGTTTTGGATTTAAGTGTTTATAATTCAGTCGGCACATTTAATGTCAGGGCATTGGTGATTAGTTTAATTTCAAGAAAGATTTTTAATCAAAGAATGGAGGCGAGGAAAAAAGAAGAAATAGAATCTATATCAAAAGGTCTTGATTTTTCATCACTGCCGGAAAAAAAAGAGAATCCTTTGGTTTGGCTTTTTATAGATGAAGGTCATGAGTTTCTTCCGCTTGAAGGCAAGACAATTGCAACTGATGCTCTGGTTCAGTTATTGAGGGAAGGAAGGCAACCAGGAATTTCTTTGGTTCTGGCAACACAACAGCCAGGGCAAATCCACACAGATGTCATGACTCAGTCAGATATTGTAATCGCACATAGGGTTACATCCCAGCCAGATGTCAAAGCTCTTAACAATATTATGCAAAGCTACCTGCTTGACAACATAAAAAAATACATGGATGACCTTCCGACATTAAAAGGTTCTGCCATAATTCTTGATGACAATTCAGAAAGAATTTACCCAATGAGAATAAGACCAAGGTTTACCTGGCATGGGGGAGAAGCGCCGACAGCTGTCAAGGTTGAAAAAAAGTTATAAGAGCTTCGGAGGAATGCCAATGGCATGGCGAGAGTTTACACTTGCATTAAATCCTGAAAGCAAATTTAAAAACCGCAAGTGTGGGCTTGAGTTGGAGAGGCTTCTACAGCAGTAAAAGTTGAAAAGAAATTATAGCAAACTTTAAATAGTGTAATTTCAAAGTAGTAATATGGAAGAACCTCTTTACAAACCAGGAGATTTTAGAAGAGCAATAGATAGCACTCATAACTATGGGCATGAAAAAAGGAAAGAAATAAAAATTTCTTATGAAGTTTTAAAAGGTTTAAGTGCAAAAGAAAAATGGGAACTTTTAGAGAAAATGGTTAAATTAAATTCCCAATTATAAAACCACAAAATCAACTCTAACCCGAATTTTATAAGGAGCTATCTCTCCTGCTTTTTTAACTTTCAAAATTTTAATTTTTTTCCTAAACTTTTTCGCTTCTTGTTTTATTTTTTCGACAATTAATTTCGTTTCATCAACTTTGCAAAAATCATAATAATAAATTCTGGTTTTCTTTTTGCTTAACATAAATGCCTGTTCTAGAAAACTATCTTTTAATCTTGGGCGGGGCATCACAATTACATCAAATTTTGCCCCTTGTAAAAATTTTTGAAAAGAATTTTTCGGGGTACACCCTTGGGTGTTAACACCAGACATAATAACCCTCTTAATATCTCCTGAAACCAACTCAACTTTATCCTTGACTTTATTCAATTCAATATTTAACTTTGCATATTTATTGGCTTCTCTGTTTATTTCATTAGAATAAACTTTTTTTGCTTTTGAGTTTTTAGCAATTACAATTGAAAAAGGTGCAACACCAGCAAACATCACTAAAACCTCGTCGTGTTTTTTTATTTTTGAGGCAATCTCTTTTCTTTCATTGCTTAATCGAGGAGAAAAATAAGTCGTGTCAACATTAAATCTAAACACACACCCATTTTCCTTATACAAAACCTCTTTTGTTTTTTCCCCTGCTAAATTTTTAGTTTTTATTTTTCTTAATCTGCCCTTAACTTTCCCTTGCTTTTCTAAAACAGTTTTAATTGATTTTTGCTCTTTCAAAAGTTTTTCAGCAAAATTTATTTTTGCCCCTTTTAAAAATTTTTTTCTAAAATTTTCTTTAAGACCTACTTGGTTCGGGGCTTCGGAAAAGTTCTCGTGCCCTTTGGGTATACGCCTGTGGCGACTTTCTTTAAAATCATCTGGAAAATTCACAATAGCAATATTTCCTAAAACATCAAATGCACGGGGTGGGTGTTTAAATTTGGATAAAGAGGGAGTTTTAGTTTTCATTTTTTTAATTTAAATTATTAGTTTCTTAACCTATATATTTATAAAAACTCATTCTTTATTAATCTTATGAAAAGAGGATTTGCATTCTTGGGTATAACATTGTTTCTAATTAGTTTTGCGAGTGCGTATTATGGTTCTTATAGTAGTTTTTCTTTGAGTGATTTTTTAAATGAAATTGATTCTTCAACAATGATTCTCGGAGGATTGTTCATAATATTTTTTGCTCTGTCAAACTTCGCATTAGCAAGGGCGTTTAGGGGAAACAAATCCGTCGCTGGGGTCGTGTCTTTTGTGGTCTCGCTATTTGCTGTTTACGGACTAAACAAAACAGGATTTGATTTTGAAGGATTATTCTACGGGATTGGGATTTCAGAAGGATTGTTGTATACACTTTTGCCTTTGGTTTTATTGGGAGGGATTATATTTCTTGGAATAAAAATTGGTTTTGGAATTACATTAATGATTTTTGGTGGACTGTTAATTGCAGTCAGTTTTACTGAGTTGATTTATGAAAAAGGAATAGCTATTTTTCTTGGAATTTGTTTGATTGGAATTGGAGTTTATATTAATAAAAAATGGCCAAAGAAAAAAAAGGAAGAAAAAAGATGGCATTATTGTTAATTGATTTTTACACAATTCTCAAAAATAAAC
>CBDVES010000058.1:0-5123 GCA_965373065.1 uncultured archaeon
AACAATTGGTCCATCAATAGAATCGCAAACAGTGACAGCCAATCCCTTAGTTGGTTTTTCTATTTTCAACTGAGTCCCAATTGCAATAAAATTATCTGTAATTGCCATTGTCGCAGGATGAACTGATGCTGCACTAAAACCAGAAACCCTTCCTCTCCCATACCTAAATCTAAAAGCCCCAGACCTTGAAGGATGCCCAAACACAGGCCTTCCAGCAACTAAATCCTTAATATAAGTTGGTGAGTCATCTGTTTTGCCCTTGTCTCTTTTCTCATGCAATTTAATGTAATCTTCTAAAAAATCAAAACCAGTTGCTTTAACTCCATTCGCCTTAACACCACCTAATAATCTAAAACCCTTTGCTGCTTTTTGTGCCAAGCCCTCAGCCAAAATCAAACAAAAACCACTCCTAAGATAATTAGTATCAACTCTCTCCAAATTTTTATAATTAGAAACTTCTAATTTTTCTGAAGCATCCCCAGCAACTTGTATAGGCATATTCTTTGCTAAAAAAATTATCTCTTCTTCTGTTGGCATATATTGCAAATTAGTAATTCTCTCATGAAAATCAGTCAACTCTGAAACACTCCTTTTTACTTCTTCCTCTGTCGGGTCATATTTTGCATAACCAAACAACTCCCTCAAATAATCAATTAACATCAAAACAATACAAGAAGCAGTAGTTCCTGCACTTCTAATAGGTCCTGAAAAATAAGCAATAAAATAATCTTTCCCTTGTTTTGTCTTCCCTAACTTCAATTCTGTAAAACCCTCAATAGGAGAAGAAACAACCCCTAAAGTTATATATGCAAAACCAATCCTTATTCCAGCGTCAATCGCCTGCAGCAAAGTTTCAAACTCACAAAATTTCTGCTTTGCAACCTCTTCTGCAATCTTAAACGCAACAGTTGTATCTAACTTACCATATTCTGCTTCTAACTCATGTATTCTTTCTGCAATTCCAGAATCCATCATTTGAGGATAAATCGTTGAAATCAAACCAACAACCTTCTCGGCCATTGACATTGCCAAAGGAATCTCAACCTTATCAACAGGGTCTAATCCTTTTTTTCTTGCCTCTCCAATTACATCATAAACTTTTCTAACATGTTTTTCCAAATCCTTAAAATATTTTTCAGTTTTCATTTAACATTTATCAAGTATTTTATTTAATTTTCTAAAATCATAAATAACATAATCTGCTTTTTTCCCAACCTCTCTTGTTTTAGGATTATAAGCAACAGCCAAACCTACTTTTTCAAAAACAGGAACATCATTAAAATTATCCCCAATAAAACAAGTTTCATTTAATCCAACACCTTTTTGTTCTAAAACCTCCTCTAAAATTTGTAATTTATTATCAAGCCCAACTATTTTTTTCCCTTTTCCTGTAAAAATTCTTTTTTTAATTTCAAGATAATTAGAAATCTGAAAATCTAAATTTAATTCTTTTTTAACTCTTTCAGCCACAATATTTATTCCTGAAGAAACTAAACCTTTAACATAATTTCCATCTAATGAATTAAAAAAAACCATCGCCCCTTTTGAATAAGGAACAGGAAATAAAACTCTGCTGGCTTCTTCAAGCGACAATCCTTTTAACATTCCTACTTCTTTTTCAAACAATTTAGCATACTTGTCTTTTTTCCCAATATAAAAATCCCTCGTTTTTATCCATTCTTTATTACATAAAAGAGCTTCAGCTATAGCATCCCAACTAGAATTAAAAGGTTCGTTCTTATAAGTAAGTACACATCCATCCATATCACTTATAATAGCTTTAATTTTCATATTCTAATAAACCTCTCTTGCTTTTTATCCATTTATATTCTTAATTATAACTTTATTCAAAATCCAAAATTTTCACTGCCCTCATTTGGCCACGCATTTGTTTGGCTTACAGACGAACAAATGGGAAGTTTCAACTTCACTTGGACGAATGAATAGGTGAAAATTACTCAAAGTCAAGTATTTTCACCGCCCTTGTTTTTAAATTAAACATTGGAACCTTGCAATGGTCTGGCTCATTCCCAAACTTCTCCTGATAAGGTGTCATGCCCTCCCAAGAAGACACTGAAATTACTAAAACATTATTATAATAAGAAACACCGCTCTTGTGTGTATGCCCTGCAACAAATATATCTGGAACATTTTTTATTATTAATTGGTCTCCAGAAGGAAAATACTGAACAGACGCATGAGTCGGAGCCAAATGCCTTTGCTGTAAAAGATATTTCATAATTTTCTCCGGTGTATTCATCGCTTTCTTTAACATCAATTTAGAAACATTATTAGCATAATAAGGAAAGGAAAACCCATGATAAGTTAAAATATCAAAACCTGAAAAACCTGTTTGTTCTCCAATATTAACATTGCAGGGGTTTCCAGTTAACACAACATTCTCCATATTATATAAAGACCATGCATATTTTTCATCAAACATTGGCTGAGGTTCCATCAATCTTACTCCGTCGTGGTTGCCTGGAGAAATTATTATTTTAATATCTTTTCTTATCTTGCCCAACAACTCAGCCACCTTTGTAAATTGCTCTTCAATATCCACTATCTTCAAATCCTTTTCTTGATTAGGATAATTTCCAACACCAGTAACCAAATCCCCTACAATAAATAAATATTTTATTTTCTCTACTTCTGGTGTATTTGGCAATCTTTTGTTAAGATAATCCAGGAATTTAAGAAAACTTTTTTCTAAAAATAATTTACTTCCAAAATGCAAGTCACCAATAAATAAAGCATACTCTTCAACAGGTGACCTTTTTCTTTCTAAAATCATAGAATCAGGAAAAATAACCTCATTAACAAAAACAATTTCCCTGTTTCCGGAAACATTAAAACCAATTACAGAATCTAATGCTATCTCCTCTGCTTTCTTAAGAAGTTTTTCATTATTCTGGTTTATCAAAACTTTAATCTTGCCTGTTAAATCTTCGACATCTAATAAAATATTCTTATTTTTAGTAACTTTTTTATTAGAAACCATGCCAATGATAGAAATTCCCTGCCTTGACCCGGAAATTTTATTTATTGAAACCAAATTATTTAATCCATTATGATCTTGTAAAATATTTCTCATTTCAGAAAATCTATTTTTAAAATATTCAACAAAATCTTTGACCTCTAATTTTTTGCCTGGAAAAACTGGCCTGGAAAGAATTTTAACATTCCCTGTATTTTTATTAATCTTTATTAAATTCTTTGGAATATTTTCAACAATCTTTTCTTCTTTAAAAATTTCAATACTTAATCCTAACTTAATCTTTAATTTTTCTAAACTTTTTTGATTTTCTTCAGGAAGACCTAAAAAAATTTTATTTGCTTTTTCTTTATTTTTAGAAAAAATATTTTTAGTTATAATTCTTTGCTGAGTATTTTGTTTAATTTCTTCTAAAACTAATTTTACACCTTCTAAATCCTCAGTCTCACTAAACAAATTCAAAATTTCTTTATCTACTAAAAGTCCTTTGGTCAAACAAAATTTTAAAATATCTTCTGATTTCATATTTCCTCCTCAAATTAATTATAATTCAAAGAATCTTCAATTATTTCTTTAGCCTTTACAAGAATATTCTCTGTAATTGCTAATTTTATTTCCCTCATTCTTCCTCCCCGACCTTTTGAAATAACCCTCACATTAATAATTCCCAACATATCAAACTCCTGAATTATATCACTAACTCTTCTTTGTGTCAAAATCTCTGATTTATTTTCATTACACAATTTTTGATAAAGATTATACACTTCCCCTGTAAAAATTGGTTCACTTCCTTTTTTATTTCCATTGGATTCCTTTGTTCTCTGCTCAGATAATTTAATTATAGAATATAAAACAAGTTGAAATTGATTAGGTTCAGATCTAATAACATCTAAAATTTTATCTTTTTCAATTTTATTATTAGCTTTATCAATATATTTCAACAAAACTTTTTTAGAACCATCTCTCTCTGCCAATTCACCGGCAATCCTCAGCAAATCCAATGCTCTTCTTGCATCTCCGTGGTCTCTGGCAGCAAAAGCAGCACACTTAGCCAAAACCCCTTCATGAAGAACACCTTCTTTAAAAACATCTTTCGCCCTTTTACTTAAAATTTCCTGTAATTGTAATGCATTATAAGGCGGAAAAACAATCTCCTCTTCAGAAAGTGAACTTTTAACCCTGGGGCCAAGCTCATCTAAAAAAGTCAAATTATTACTTATTCCAACAACACATATTTGTGTTTGAGACAACTCTGAATTAAGCCGGGTCAAATTATATAAAAAATCATTAGAAATCTTTCCAACAGTCTGGTCTATTTCATCAAGAATTAAAACAATTAACTGCTTTTTAGAATCAATAATATCAATAAATTTATTATAAACAGATTGTGTAGGTAATCCTGTAGCAGGAACCTCCCCTCCTAATTTTTTAATAAGCTCTGCCAAAATCCTATATTCAGTATCAGCAACTTTTTTTAATTTACAATTTAAATATTCTATTCTCAACTCAAAATCATCCTCTTTCTTAACTCTTTTCAAAAGATTATCTTTAATATGCTGGATTGAAAGAGTCTTTCCAGTGCCAGTTTTTCCATAAAGAAATAAATTACTTGTTCTTTCGCCTCTTAAAACAGGAGCAAGTATCAAAGCAATTTGTTTTATCTGCTCTCTTCTATGAGGAATCTCTTCAGGTTTATATCTACTTTGTAAAATCGATTTATCTTTAAAAATACTATTTTTATCAAAAGATTCGAAAATACAATCTAATTCTGTTTTTATTTTAATAACCCCCACACTTACATTTCCTATGGAAATTTTATAAGTTCTAAATATACCAACGGTAATAAAATATTTTAATATATAAAGACTTATAACCACTGAAAAAGAAATACACCTATATTTCTCATGGAAATAGAATTTAAGAATTATTATTTTTACATAGAGAAACTTTACTCCACTCTAAAGAGATGAAGATTTCTTTTTAATTAAAAAACCACTATTTCAAAATTAATAAAATCCAATTACCACTTTGAAAAAATTAGAAGATTAATAAAAAAACACATATTTAAAACATATTGATTAATTAAATTTTATTATATTACTTTTTTGATTATTAAGAGATTATATAT
>CBDVES010000059.1:0-4991 GCA_965373065.1 uncultured archaeon
TGGTTTGTCAATCCTAAATTTTTTAATAGTTCTTTCATGGTTGAATAAATTATTTTATCTTTTTAAGTTTTTCTATTTGTTGTTAGGCTATAAAACAACAAACATTTATATACTTTAAAATAAAAGTTGTATCACTAAAAAATGACTAAAATGGCAAAAAAACTAACACAAATAATCAAAGATGATCTTAGTACAACTGGGAAATTATTTGGATATGTTGCTGGTAGTGTTGCTAGTAGTGTTGCCAAAGGTCTTATTCGAGGAATTTATACTCCTTTTCTTATGAATACTGGCATGAGACAACTTCATAGAAATTATAGAGACATAGAAGACTCGGTAATTCTTGATGGTGTCCGTGACGAGAATCTCCTTCAGGATATGACACATGCAGCAATCGCTATTTCTGTTTGTATTCCTCCTATTATGTATGCATTTATAGGAGAAGATGTAGAATTGAAATACCTTGGATTAGGAGTATTAACAACAACTAATGTAATTGATTATCTTGCAAACGTATATAGGCGCTCAAAAGAGCAAGACATTCAGGATTCAGATAAATAAATATAATAAATAGACATTATGCCCCTAAAAAATGACTAAAATGGAACGACTAGATGATAAGATAACACTTAAATTTAACAGGCTTGAACCTGCTATTAGACATCTTGAAGAAGTATGTGTCGAAGGACCTCTGGCTCGGTTTTGGGAAAGTTGCAGGAGCTATCCAAAAGTATTTGGGAAATTTATTTGGCCCCCCATTAGATTCGACGAAAAAATCTATAAAGATGAAATTGGCTATTCCAGCTATTCTGGCTATATTTCTGCAAAATTAAACCCTACAGAAATTGCTGAGTCAGAAGAAGAAAATACACAACTCAATAAACTTCAAATAAAAATTAATATAAAGTGGTTAAAGCATGGAGGGTGGAGTAAAATTGTGGTCCACAATAAAGGAATAATATCGCAAACATTTAAAGGACCAATACTTAAATTTGGGCTTCCATATGTAGATCATGGCGATTTAGCCTACCGATCACATCTCCATAAGGATTCTTATATAATTTATTCAAATAAAGACTATAGAAGATCTACAACAAAGTGGGTGGGAGTTAGAATAAATAAGGAAGAAAACTTCAGAATGTTACAGAGAAAAGACCTTACACCTATAGAATCTAAAGCTGTTAAATATATCTTAAAAACATGTTTTGAAAATTTTTATAAAACAAAAGATATTATATTATAATGTTTTAATCAAATAAGAACGAGACATTACAAGAATAAATTCTATTTACTTCTCGCCCTTCTCAATTTCCTCTTGTGCTTTTCTTTTCTAAGTCTTTTACGCTGCCACTTCCATCGCATTTGATTTTTCTTTTTCCATCTACGGCTTGAACGCTTCATTTGATTTTCTCCGGAAGTATATCTGTTTTCATAGTTTGATGAAGAAAAAATTAATTTAAAAAGTTATCTACTCCTTTCAACTCCAGTTCTCTTGCAATATTTTTCTATAGGACATTTACTGCAAAAAGGAGAAATAGGTTGGCAGATTGTTTTTCCAAATAAGACAAAAATTCTGTTGAATTCTTTCCAGTATTTTTTCGGAAGAATTTTTTCAAGCTCTTTTTCTGTTTTCTCAGGAGTTTTTGTTTTTACCCAACCAATTCTGTTTGGAATCCTATGACAATGAGTATCAACAGGCAGAACAGATTTTCCAAAAGCAAAAGCCAAAACTATATTCGCTGTTTTTGGTCCGATTCCTTTTATTGAAAGGAGTTCTTGTTTTGTGTTTGGAACTTCCCCTTTATATTTTTCAATTAAAACTTTTGAAACATGCTTTAATGTTTTTGCTTTCTTTTTATAATGCCCAGAAGAAAAAATCAGTTTTTCTAATTTTGTAATTGGCAGTTTAAGAATTTGCTCAGGAGTATTCGCTACTGCAAATAATTGTCTTGAAACTTTTTCTGTATTTTTATCCTGAGTTCTTAATGAGAGAAGACAAGAAATTAAAATCTTGAAAGGGTTTGGTTTGCGCCTCATACGATTCAAAGTTGTTTTATCACCTGAGGAATAATATTTAGAAAGTAATTTCATTACTTGGGAGATGTTTTGTTTTGACATGATTTGTTTAGAATATAAATACTTATAAATTTGAGTTATTCTTGAAAAGAATGAAAGACTATAAATGGTTAGCAAGATTAGGGGGAGAAGGATATGCTAAAGTAGTGGCAAAAATAAATAATTTTTATGATTCTTCAATTGGATTTCCAAAAACTGCAAATGAAATGGATTCTGAATTTCCTTTAACTAAAACCGAATTAAATGCTTTAGAACATAGGGGAAAATTAGAAAGAAAACTTAATGAAATTCAAAAACCAAAATTACTTTTAGTGAGAACACATGATAAAGAAGACGATGAATATTTGTCAAATGATAATCAAATTATTTTTACTTATTTTGGTTATAAATTAGATAATTTTACAGAAAAAGATAATGTAAATTTAGGATTATTTCTTATTAATAATGATATAGGTCATAGAAAGAAAAAGCATATCCCGAGAGGATTTGGGACAAATGCAAGGATGATGTATCTCCGCCCAAAACACAAGAACCAATTAATATTTCCTATTTGTGGGGGAGATAATTCTAATAATGTTGGCGCACTAATATTACCTTTTTATCAGTTAGAAGAAGTATGCTGTTCTCCAGAAGAGATTTTAGAGCATTGTAAGAAGCAAAAGTTAACAGAAATAAATATGGAAAGAATGGAAAATTTAGTTTCTAATGCCACACAAAGTTTTTTTAGCGAAATGAGTAATTCGGTAATATCAAAAAAGGGGATAACTATTCCCGAAGAAGTGAAAATAGTTTATTCAGAATTTGGAGGAGGACGCCGTTCTTTCAAAGAGAGGTTTGGAATATCTGCGTGATTTATTTTTCCCTTGGCCAACAACCCCTTTTATCTTCTCAACACATTTTGGATTAACCAAAGTCATTAATCCTTGTGGTTCTTCTTTATTAAGAATAGATTTTAAAATTCTTCTCATAATTTTCCCGCTTCTTGTTTTTGGCAATTCATCAACAAAATAAATTTTTGCAGGTCTTGCAGTAGGTCCAATTGCCTGGTCAACATCTTTTTTTAATTTTTTTTCAAGAGCTTGTGATGGAGTTCCAGATTTTAAAATAACAAAAGCAATTGGAACTTCTCCCTTGATTTTATCCGGGATGGGGACAACTGCAGATTCATTTACTATTTTATCCTCGTTAAGTGTATTTTCCAGTTCTGCTGTTGATAATCTGTGACCTGCAACTTTCATAACATCATCAGTTCTTCCTGTCACCCTGATAAGTCCATCTTTTACAAAAGCACCGTCGCTGGTGTCATATTTGTTTTTGAATCTCTTCCAATAAGTTTCTACATACCTCTTATGATTATTATAAACTCCATGAAACATTCCCGGAGCAAAAGGACTTAGCTGAACTAAGAATCCGTTTTTTCCTGATTTAACTTTTTTGCCTTTTTTGTCCACGACAATGTGCCTTGTTCCGGGAAAACTTTTACCTGCAACAGTTGGAACAAAAGGACCAACACCTGGCAAAGCGTTTATCAAAGTCCCGCCTGTTTCTGTCTGCCACCATGTATCAATCACAGGACATCTTGAATTTCCAATTTTCTTAAAATACCAATCCCATGCCTCTTCATCTATTGGCTCACCAACAGTTCCTAAAATTTTCAAACTATTTAACTTATTTTTTTTAATATATTTGTCGCCAAACTTCATAAACATCCTTATTGCCGTCGGTGCTGTGTAAAATACTGTAACTTTGTTTTTGTCAATAACATTCCACCATCTGCCGGGGTTTGGAAAATCAGGAGCACCCTCATAAATCAAAGTTGTGTTTCCTGTCAATAAAGGTCCGTAAAAAGCATAAGTATGCCCTGTAATCCATCCAATATCTGCAGTGCACCACATAACATCATCTTCCCGCAAATTAAAGTTGTATTTTGTTGTCCAGTAAGCCTGCGTGGCATAGCCCCCTGTGTCGTGAACAATTCCTTTTGGTTTACCTGTTGTTCCGGATGTGTAGAGCACAAACAAAATATCCTCTGAATTCATTAACTCTGGCTTGCAATAAGAATCTGCTTTTTCTATTTCTTTTTCAAATGAAAGATACTTACCTTTATATTTAGAATTTGTAATTCTGTTAACCATAATAATCTTTTTTACTTTTGTTCCCTTGACAGACTCGTTAACTTTCTTTTTCAAGTCCTGTTTTTTTCCTCTTCTATAATATCCATCTGCACTAATTAGAATTTTGGCTTTGCCGTCTTTTATTCTTGTCTTTAATGCTTTTGCTGAAAAAGCAGAAAAAACCACAGAATGAATTGCGCCAATTCTTGTGCATGCTAACATGGAGATTAATGCTTCGGGAATTAATGGAAGGTAAATAGCAACGACATCGTGTTTTTTCACGCCCAACTTTTTCAGGACATTTGCAAATTTATTTACTTTATCATAAAGTTCCTGGTAAGTTAGTTTGATTGTTTTTTCTTTTACAGGTTCTGGCACCCAAATCAATGCAGTTTTATTTTTGTCCAAATGTCTGTCCAAAGCATTAACACAAAAATTTAATTTCCCTTGTTTAAACCATGTAAAATAAGGCAGTTTTTCTTCATAAGTTTTTTTCCAAGGTTCTTCCCAAGTCAAACCTTTTTTAGCCAACTCCCCCCAAAACTTCACAGGATTTTTCTCTGCCTGTTTGTAAATCTTGTTGTCTTTGACCCAGGCAATTTTTTTCATCTCTTTGCTTGGCCAGTATTTTCCAGATTTTTTAGTTATGTAGGTTTTCATCATTTCAACACCCATTCTTCCACGCTCCAATCCCAATCATCAAGTTTTCTATTGAAACTGATCCTGCTTTCCATGAAACCATATAAATAATTATTTCTATAATATCAACTGTGCCGTCGGTGTTTGTGTCAGCGTCGCCAC
>CBDVES010000060.1:0-4874 GCA_965373065.1 uncultured archaeon
ATTAAAGAGAAATTTCTTGGGGAAATAATTCAAATGCCTCCTGTAAAGTCGCGGGTGAAGAGGCAATTAAGACCGAGAACAATTTACAAATTTGAATTATTAGAAAAACAGGGGAAGAATATTTTATTTAGAGCAGAGGTTCAGGGAGGGACTTATATTCGGGCTTTGTGCAATGATTTAGGAAAAGAGTTGGGAATTGGTGCACACATGTTAGAACTTCGTCGGGTAAGAGCAGGAATTTTTAAAGAAGATGATACCCTAAAGGGCACAAGCAAAAAATATCCGAGTGTAAATTTATATGACTTTGAAAAAGCAGTTGAAGAATACAAAAAAGGAAATGAAAAATTATTAAGGGAAATTATAATTCCTGGAGAAATTATTTCTGAACTTCATCCTGTTGTTGAAATAAAAAAAGACCGACTTCAACAAATTTTTACAGGAAAGCCAATTCAAAATAATGATTTAGTTACGCACCACGGGCGTATACCCAAAGGGCACAAGACCCCGAAAGATTTTCAGAGAAAATCTTTACTAAGGGCAAAAAATAAAATTGACAAGGGGAAAATAATTGTTGTTTTTTGCGAAAATAAATTTGTGGGAATTTACAGGACAATTTTAGGTGAAAATGTTTTTGCAAAATCAGAGTTTGTTTTTCAGCCTGTGAAATAAAAGAAAAGGTTAATAAAAAAATAAATTTTAGGGTGCTATTGGTAATCCAAATCCAGTTGCTGTGTCATCACCAATTGGCAAAATATCTTTTGCTATGTCCTGTAAATAACTTCTTGTGTCTGCTGAATTTCCTTGCCAGTTTTTTGCTGCTAATCCTGCTACATGCGGTGTTGCCATTGATGTTCCATCACCAAATGCGTAACAACCATCTTTAAATGTTGATTCCACACTAACTCCTGGTGCTCCAAATTCAACTTCTCTTTCCTCAATAATATAATCACCATCATTAATTCCTCTTGATGACCAACTTGCTACATTTTCTGCAGTATCAATTGCTCCAACTGCTACAACATTTACATTTGCTCCTGGATAATCTATTGAACCATAAGTTGGGCCATCATTTCCTGCTGCTGCAATAACTAAAACTCCTTCACTAACTGCATAATCTATTGCATCTTTGATTAGAGAACTTTGTGTATTTCCACCTAAACTCATTGAAATTATATTTGCTCCATTATCTGCTGCGTATCTTATTGCTTCTGCAATATCGTCACACCAACAACCACTAGGCCCACAAACTTTTATTGCCATTAATTTTGCTTCTGGTGCTATTCCATAAAGTCCTTTTTTATCATTACCACCATTTGCTAATATTGTTCCTGCAACATGTGTTCCATGTCCATTGTTATCAGCACAACCCTTTCTAATCCCTCTCTTTGTTGTGTCTTTACAATCTACTATATTATCTTTTAAATCTAAATGGTCTTTGTAAACTCCTGTGTCTAAAACTGCAACATTAATTCCTGCTCCGCCAGTTCCACCATTTACTTTTATTATTCCCCAAGGTTTTCGGACACTTGGATAACAAGCCCTCTCAGGTGGTATTGTTTCCTCAACACATTTGCAGTTCTCGCATGCAAATCCTTCTGGACATTCTGGTAAACCTAGTTCACCACATTGCTCTCTCTTGTCGATTATTCCATTGCCACAAACTGGCTTTCCTGTTATCTGATATAACTCAACTTTTTCTACTTCTACACCAAATTTTTCTAATACTTTTAATTGTCCTTGTGTTAAATCTGTTGTAAATCCTTTATCAAAATTATGATTAACGCCATATACCATTTTAAGCATACCATTATTTGATTTTACTAAATATCTCTGGTTTTCATAATTGTTTCCAGCAACAACCAATCCAACAGTCGCTAACATTAATCCTAAAATCAAACTAACTGCTATTGTTTTTTTCATATTTTTATACCTCCTTTAATTTAATTAAAAACCTAAAGAATAAAGAGTATAAATAATTTATTATTTCAACAAAATTAATAAACCAAGATACACTATCCTTTTTATGAAACACTTCGTATATTTTTCAAAAAATGCAGTTACCTCTGGAAAAGCACTTAGCCAGAATAATTTAATGAAAGCAGGAAGAATAGATATTGCAATTCATAGTTTGATTCAGGGTTTGTTTTTGTCGCATGATTTTCGTGAGGATGTGAAGTTTCATTTTGTTTTTTATGGGATGCCTGACCCTCCAAAACATATTGAGATTCAGGTTAAAGAAAACACCCCGATTAGCAAAAAAGATGTTGCTGGGTTGATTAAGAAAATTCTTTACAAATATAAAAAAGATAAGAAGACAGAAGTTTTTCCTGGGTGTTTTGTTGAGAAGAAAAGTTTTTTAAAAGTTGTGGCGGAGCTTCAAAAACAGGGAAATAGGATTTTTATTTTAGATAAAAAGGGAGAAGATATTAGGAAAGCTGAGATTCCAGAAAATTGTGTTTTTGTCTTAGGAGACCAAGAGGGTTTGCCAAAAAAGGAATTGAAAAGATTGAAAAAAATCGCGATTTCTGTTAGTGTTGGACCGAAAATGTATTTTGCGTCGCAGGTTATTGTGATTGTTAATAATGAGTTGGATAGAAGGGGGATTTAACATCGCGTTAAACTACCCGAAGGGCTCGAGTGGAACGAAGTGACCTCGAGAGTTTTTTCTGAAAGAAAAAATTTGGGAAAATCCTTGCAGGATTTTCTGTTTAAGCCCTGTTAAGTCGTACGAGGCATTTATGCCGAGAGCCTGCAAGGCGGTACCAAGAAAAATCTTTGATTTTTCGAAGGAGTTATGATGACCTAAATTAAGGGCGAGAAAAAAGCGAAAGTTTTTAGAAACTTAACCAAACTAAATTTTTAATGAAAATTTGCCAATAATAAGCAACAGCAAAAATTATCCAAGGAAAAATATAATCTGAAATTAATTGCATTCTTTTTCTATCAATATTTATTCCGATTTTTTCCAAAACAAAAGAATAGAAAGTCATTTCTCCACGTTCTTTTGTATTGAAGTTTCGTTTTGTGAAAAAATCTTCTTTAAAGACAATTAATTGAAGATAGTAAATAAAAATTCCTGCCAAAATCAGTTTCCAACTTAACCAAAAAGGAGAACTCCAAACTAAAACAATTAAAATAAACTGAATGAATAAACTGATTTTGGAATTTGTAACTTTCATATTTTTACTAAGCTGTTGCAATTTAAAAACTTTTGCTAAATTGGGGGGGTTAAAAAATAAGTCATCATAATTCGACTTAACATCGCGATTAAGGAAAGTTAATTTCTCCTAAGCGTGATTGAACTAATGAGTTGGATAGAAGAAATGTTTAATAATCCTTATATGTTAGTTCTTGTATGAAAAAATCAGTGAGACTTTATATTAATGGAATTGTGCAGGGAGTTTTTTTTAGAATGTTTGTCAAGGAAAATGCTGAGAGGTACAATGTAAAAGGTTTTGTCAGGAATCTGGAGGACGGAAGAATTGAGGTTTTTGCAGAGGGAGATGTTAATGATGTGAACAAGTTAATTGAACTTTGTAAAAAAGGACCAAAACATTCGCAGATAAGGCGTGTTGAAATTAAGCCAGAGAGGTTTCAGGATTTTAGAGTGTTTAAGATTTTGCATATTTGAAATTAAATGGGACCGATTCCAATATCAATTTTTTTCATAGAATTGATTTTATCAATTACTCCTTTTTTAAATCCAAAAACATAGGCATCATTTTTTTGTTCTTGTTTCTTTCCTGTTAAAGCATGTTTGAAAACTACTTTAGATGAGAGTTTTTTAAAACCTAATTTTTCTAATAATTTCTTTACTCCAGGACTAGAAGTAGAGCTATAATACAAATCTGCTTTCATTTTCTTTGCTTGTTTCAACCCTTCTCTAATTAGTTGAGTTCCAAGACCTTTATTTTGAAATTTTTTATCAATAATTAAACCAAAAGCAAATAACCTAATTTTTTCATCATTAAATTTAATATTCCTCCATAAAAATTTTCCAGTACCTATAATTTTATCTGAACTTTTTTCTCTAATTAAATAATTCATTTGGGGTTTTATAGTGGAATAATATTTATTCTTTTTATAATATTTAGAAAATAAGGGATATGTTTTAATTAATAAATCATGCATTTGAGCTTTATCTTTTAATGTTAATTGTTCATCTTTTTTTAATAAAAAAGAAAATTCTTTAAAGAAATTTTTTATTTGATTCATATACCATAATGTTTATAATTGTTTATAAATTTTTATTAATATGATATACACAAATTCAGACGGAGGTGCGCGTGGGAATCCTGGGCCAGGAGCGATTGGAGTGATAGTTAGAAAAGACGGGGAGATTCTTACAAGATATAGTGCAATGGTGGGAAAACTTGTTACAAATAATGTTGCAGAATATGAGGGGTTGATTAAGGCACTTGAACTTGCGTCAAAATATACCGAGGATGAGGTGACATGTATTTTGGATTCTGAATTAATAGTCAGGCAACTTTTAGGGGAATATAGGGTCAGGAACCCCAGGTTGCTTGAGCTTTTTTTAAAAGTGCAAAAACTTCAGGAGAATTTCAAAAAGATAAAGTATCTTCATGTAAGCAGATGGGATAAGTTTCAGCAAATTGCCGACGAGCTTTTGAATGAAGAATTGGAGAAACATGGTTTTAAAAAGAAGGTGGGAAGATGAATCACCCCTTCCTAAAAAGCGGGGCGTCAACAAATTAGTGAGAGATAAAATCCCTGAAATAATAAGAGATAAAAAGGAAACTCCAATTACTCATAGTGCAGATGATAAAGAATATTGGAACAAGTTAAAAGAA
Source organism: uncultured archaeon (assembly GCA_965373065.1). Taxonomy (GTDB): domain Archaea; phylum Nanobdellota; class Nanobdellia; order Pacearchaeales; family GW2011-AR1; genus JAUWPB01. Next base: position 4,815 of record CBDVES010000060.1, read on the forward strand.
AAACTTCAGGAAGAAGTTAGTGAATTTTTAAAAGAAGATAATAAAGAAGAACTTGCAGAT
>CBDVES010000061.1:0-4853 GCA_965373065.1 uncultured archaeon
ACACATTTTATTTAACGAAGAACATATGAAACATGAATTTTATAAAAAATACAGCAATATGGATTTGGAGCAATCGAAAAAATGGGTAGAAGATGCGAAAACATCAGGGGTAAATATTCAAGAAAGGACATTATCCTTAGAAGAATTATTAGGATTTGTAAAAAAAGATAGTGTTCCAATTATTCTTTTAGACTGGAATATTGTAAAAGCGAGAAAAGAAAAAGGTTACCAAGGACACTTTGTTCCGGTTGTTGGTTTTGATGAACAAAATGTGTATATTCATAATCATGGGTTAAATTGTCCTAAAGAATTTATGCCTGTTCCGAAAAATATTTTTGACGAAGCAAGAAAAGCAGAAGGAACAGATGAAGATGTTGTGATTATATATAGAAACTAATTCTGAAACTCTTTTCCATTAATCACATTCTCTGAACATAACCCCGTCGTGGCTTGAAGATTTCAGTGTTAATAACTAATTTATTTATTGCTTCTTCAATTTCATTTTTGTCTAATTTTCCTTCAAGTTCTTTTTCAATTTCTTCAACAGGAATCATTTTTCCCAATCGGCTTTCTAATTCAATTATTGTATCTCTTACTGTAAGAATTTTATTTCTTTGTGAAGATGAGAATTTGCTTCCAATTCTGTCTATGTCAATAGTTTTGGTTTCATAATCATAACCAACCTGCATTAAATAATATTTCATTATTTCTATTGAAATTATTGCATCCTCTTTTGTTACTTTTTTGCTAAGACGCAGTTTTGCTGATGCTTCCGCCATTCTTATCAGGGCCTGCAACTGCCTTGCAGAAATCGGGATTGGCCTCATTGCACTTTCAGACGACACAGGCTTGTTTCTCAAGTCAATATAAAATTTTTTTATTTCTGCAATTGCCTCGTCACTTAGTTCAGATTTGATTCTTTGTTTTGCATAAGCAACATATTTCCTGAAAATCTCTCTTGGAATTAACATATCTTCTCCTTGCTTTTGGTGTTCATGTAGAACATGAGTGGCGATTTTGTCATCTTTTACTCTGTCTGGAATATCTCTTAATGTAAATATGACATCAAATCTGTTGATTAGTGTCGGGGGCAAATCAATTTGCTGGGCAATTGACTGGTAGGGGTCAAATCTTCCGAATTTTGGATTTGCAGCTGCAAGAACAGAAGTCTCTGAACGAAGTGTGGCCTGAACATTTGCCTTGGAAATTGTCACAGTTTGCTGTTCCATTGCCTCGTGCATGGCGCTTCTGTCCCCAGGGTCCATTTTTTCCAACTCATCTATGCAAACCAATCCTTTATTGCTGAGAACCATTGCACCTGCTTCCAGACTCCATCCTCTGAGATATTCGTCGCGGACTACTGTTGCTGTGAGTCCTGCACCTGATGTTGATTTACCGACGACATATCTTCCTTTTGGAGAGATGTTTGCCATGAAAGTTAATGTGACACTTTTGGCCACACCTGGATCCCCTATTAATAATATATGAATATCTCCTCTGCTTTTTTGCCCGTCTGTATGAGTTTTTTGCACCCCGCCAAATAATTGCAGGACAAGAGATTTTTTTATTTCTTTATAACCCCAAACACTTGGAGTGATGCTTTTTGCCAGTTTGTCAAATATTTTTGGATCTTCTGAAAGTTCAAGGATTTGTCTTTCATCTTCTTCACTTATGTCTAATTCTTCAAAAGTTTCCTCAAGAGGAATTAAATTATTAACTTCAATTGCCAACTCAAATCTTGTTGAAAGACCTCCGGAATGCAATGGAACAGGCACTTCCTTTAAAATACCGATGACTTTTATCCTGCTTCCTGGAGTTGTTTTTTCCTCCATTTTTGGTTCAACTAAATCTTCTTTCACAAATACATTTATTCTTTTTGGCTGTTCCCCCCCAGATAATGATTCTGGGGATTCTTCTATTACAAGCCGTTGGGTGTCCACCATTTCTTTACTTACTAATTTAAATCCGCCTCTTCTGCCGCAGGAGCATCTTGAAGGTTCTCTGAATTTTTTTTCTATTTGCAAAACTGCGATAACTGTGCCGCAACTTGGGCATTCAAATTTGGCGTTTACTACCTGGGGTCTAACATCTGATGCCTGCCTGATAATGCCTTCAATCACAATAAGCTCATCCAGATGGTTTGAACGAATGTTTCGGATTTTTATTTCCTGGCTTTTGGGGAGGTTGTTTAATCTTATCCTGACATTACTTGCCAAACCTGATTCTTCAATTGCTAATTCCACTAATCTTAGAGTTTCTTCGGGATTCGTGAGTATTTCGTTTGAAAGTTTGTTGGAGAATTCAGTAAGTTGCATAAAATCCAAATAAATAACATTGTTCCATTTACGAAGCGACTCTCCGAGTTCTTTTTTATGAAAGTCAAAAAACTTTTTTGCTTCAATTAATAATTCCTCTGTTTTTGGTTTTTTCTCATCCTCCATAAAGATTGGAAAAGAAAATTCTTTTTATAGTTTGTTGTAGAGAATTGATTGTTTTGAGAGAAGAGGGTTATTTTAGAGGAGTGAAAATAAAGATTTCTTATAATTTAAAGTGTCCTCTCCTATTTTTTTAACTCAACAATTTAGAGAATTTGCAATTGTATCTAACACACATTACATCCACTTTTTAAGAAATTTCTTTAAAATTAATCCTTTTTTTAAGAAGTTATTTTTTATAATTCTTCAACGCCTTCTTAACATCTTTTAAAAGTTGTTGCATGCTGAATTCTAATTGCTGCTTGTTTTTTGTTCCTGTGCAAACAAGTTTGCCGTTGCTGAATAAAAGAAATGTTGCGTTTGGTTCTATTAGTTTGTAAACAAGACCTGGAAACTGCTCTGGTTCGTATTCTGTGTTTTTCATTTCAAGTGCCAGAAAATTCAAGTTTAGTTTTAGGTCAATTGTTCCTGAAGCCACAATGTTTTGGACTGTGATTACTGGTTTTATTGTGATTTTGACATTGATTTTTTTTAATTGTTTTATCACTGCCTGGATTACTTGTCTTACCTGGGCTACTGATTTTGTTCCTGTACACACGAGATTTCCTGAAGAAAAAACCAAGACAGCTGATTTAGGTTCTTTAACTCTAAGAACAAGTCCTGGAAAAGTTGTGGGATTGTATTCTGTGTTGGGCTGTGTCCGAGCTAATTTTGTCAACGGCACAGGTTTTCCCAATGAAGTTGTTGCAACAATATTCTGTATTTTATAATTACTCTTTGATTTTACCATCTTTGGTTAGTAAAATATTGGAAAAATTAGTTTATAAAGGTATTGAGGGAAAATCTTATTTAGTAGGGGTTGGTTGAGAAAATATTTTGGGTTTTACAGGATTGATTTTTTTCCATTGTTTAATTATGAGAATAATATTTCCGGCAATCATTGATATTAAAATTACTACTATTGATATAAATCCAAAGTTGAATAATGATTTATATTCGCATGTTCTGGTGTCTTCTGGCTTGCCTGTGATTGTATTGCAATTGTTTGAATCTGTGCATTCTCTTGATTGGAGTTCATTACCAGAACATTTTGCAGGGATCCACTTAGTACATTGCCAGTTTGGAGTGCACATTATACATATTTGATTTTCATCAGGTTTTGTTGAATTTTCTCTGCATAAATTAAAATCTACACAACTTCTTATTTGACTATTATTTATGCACACACTCCAATCAGTGCATTGCCAATTAGGTGTGCAGTTGCAATCTCTGTATGTTGAGGAATTTTCTACACATCCATTTAAATCTGTGCAATTTCTTGTTTGAGTGCCGTCCACACATGCTGTCCATGCTGTGCAACTTATGTTTGTTGTGCAACTGGGGGCATTTATTCTAACTATAAGCTGAGTTGAAAAAGAGCTGGTTTTGTTTGTTGTTGTGACATTAAGCGTGTAATTTCCTGAAGTTAGTGCTTTTGCAGTGAACCAGAAATATTTTGTTTCACTTCCATTGATAAGATATCCTGAAGTGTTGGTCCAGACAAGAGTTGGAATAACATCTGTAAAAGTTGTAAAAGGAGCATTTGTGCCCTCGGAATTAGCCTCAAACCCTAATTCATTTGGAATAGTTATTTCTACCTGAGTTATGTTAGCATCCTGCCCTTCATCTGTGTTTTCTATACTTATATTAAAAACAAAATCTTCTTCTTCGTCGACTAAAAATGAATTCTCTTGGTCATATGCTTCCACAACATGGTCTGCACTAATTATACAAATAGACATAATTAAAACTAAACAAATTAATATTCCTCTCATAATATTTAATGTAATTAGAAATTTATAAATCTTTCACATTCATCCGTATTTATAATTTCTTTTTTGTTTTGCAAAATCTTGTTTAATTTCACTAAGGGTGTTTATTTCTCCTGCATTTTTGTCTGGCCGCAATGCAGTAAATCGTGGAAACCTTAAAGCAAAACCAGATTCATAATTCGGAGATTTTTGAATTTCCTGATAAGTTACTGCAACAACTATTTTGGGTTTTATCTCGACGGTCTTGCCTTTTTCTTTTATAATTAAAGGGGTTAATTTTTTTGTTAATTCATAGAATGAGATTCCCTGTTCTGTTTTTTCTTTGATGCCTGTGCCAACTTTTCCAATTTCTAAATATTTTTCATTGTTTTTGCAGGATAAAATAAAACTTGATAACCATCCCTTTCTCTTTCCTGTGCCATATTCTGCCCCTGTAATTACCAAATCTAAATCTCTTTCTTCTGGTTTTATTTTTAACATATGCCCGACCCTGCTTCCTGGCTGATATACTGCCTCTAAATTTTTCATCATGACTCCTTCCTGATTATCTTCAAGGGCTTTGTTGTATAATTCTTTTGCTCTTTTTTGATCACCTGTTATAATTTGT
>CBDVES010000062.1:0-4782 GCA_965373065.1 uncultured archaeon
TAAGACTAATAAAAAAAGGAATCCCTGTCGAGAAAAAGAAAATAAATAATAAAAATATTGAACTCTCAATATCTCAAAATTTCAAAAAAGTAGCAGCACTTTCCACAATTTTACAACTTAGAGATTTATAAATAATTAATTATAGTTATCCTATTAAGCGGATAACTCAGTTTTCTTTCTTTTATTTTTCAGTTTTTTATAATTTTAACTCACTTTTTTTATTTTTTGTGCTTTTTTATTCCCTTGTTGTGCTTTTTTATTTTTTTTAACTCCCACTTTTGATTTTTTAAGCATTTTTTCTTTCATATATGCAGGTATAAATACTCTTTTTTTACCATTTTTCTCAATTATTTCTTTTATCAAATCCTCACTTTTTTGTTTTATAGTGTTTATTTGACCTCTAATAGTGGATTTTTCTTTTCCCAACATTGCAGCTAAATCATCATAACCTAATTTCATATCTGTGTTCAGTAAAATCCAAAGCATGGCTTTTTCAGTTATTGAAAACTGACTTAAATTTGGTGTTTGAACACCTGTTTGAACACCTGTTTGAACACCTTCAACACCTGTTTGCTGTTTAAACAGGTGTTTGGATTTTTTAAAAATTGTGTTTGGTTTCAATTCGTTCATGACAGAGAATACATTTTTCAACCCTTCTATTTCACTTTGTACCGACGACAAAATTTCTTTTAAATCATCTATTTCTTTTTTTTGGATATTTTTTTCAGAATCAAGGTGTTTAATCCAGCCACCCACAGAAGTTATATCTTTTTTCACAGATTCAAAACCTTTTTTTGTTTCTTCTTTTATTTTTTCAACTTCTTTTTTTCTAAAAAACCAGTTAAACATACTATTTTTTACAAAACAATATTTAAAAATCTTTTGTTTTCGTCGGTATAAATTCGTTTTTACTAACGACAAATTTTAACATTTATTTGTTCAAAATCATGAAAAAATAGCTATTCAAATAAAAAAAAACCCTTAAACAGCCTGTTTAAACACCCTTAAACAGCCAGACCTGTTTTAAACAGCTATCCAAATCTTTTGAAGAATTAATTTTTCTCCGTCTATAAAATGCAAAAAACAACTGTTTAAACAGCCAAGTTAATATAAAACTAATTCTTCGACATATACTAAGCTCACCTTAGTACACAATATCCACAGAAAACAAAATTTAATAAAAATTTCGCACAAAATTTCAAAAAATTTTATAAACTTAATTTGGCTTTTGAAAAAATGAAAAAGAAATTATATCAATTTTTTATTAAAGGCAGAAATTTTGAAAACGAATTTAAAAGACAATTAAGAATGTTAATAATTATTACACTGGGATTTACTATTGCCTTTACCTGGCGTCAAACGATTTTTGATTTATCTCAATCTTTTGTCAATTTTTTTATTCATATCCAGAGTTCATCTCTTTCCAGTATTTTGGCATCATTATTTATTACAATAATGAGTCTTTTATTAATCTATGCAACTTCTTATTATTTAAAAGAAAAGAAATAGATTTTCACTAAGCATACCTAAGTGCACAATCTTTCTTAAAAACAAAAATTAATAAAAAAATTTATGGCAAATTAACTATTTTTCTTAAAATAAGTAAAAATCATACATTTTATAGTAAAATTTATATACTTATTCTGATAAGGCTTTAATATTGTTTTGATAAGGGAACCCTTATCAGAAAAAATACCCTAAGTTTACACTTAAAAAGAGGAAAATGACAAAAAATCAACTATTAACTGCAATATATGTAAGGGTTTCAACTGAAGAGCAAGCCAAAGAAGGTTTAAGCATTGATGCTCAAATTGATAAATGCAGAGCCTTTTGCCAAGCAAGAGATTGGAAGGTTTTTAAAATCTATAAGGATGCAGGTTATTCTGCTGGTTCTTTAAATCGCCCAGCATTAGAACTTCTTTTGAGAGATGCACAAGAAAAAAAATTCAAGATAATTCTTGTCCATAAAATAGATCGTTTTTCAAGAAAACTAAAAGATTTAATAATGATTTTAGAAGAATTAAAAGAAAAAGAAATAAACTTTACATCTGTTACAGAACAAATAGATACTACTTCTGCTATGGGAGAGGCTTTTTTTCAAATTATAGGTGTCTTTGCTCAACTTGAAAGAGGAATGGTAAGAGAAAGAGTTGAATTGGCTTTTGATAGAAAAATTAAATTTGGGGAAGCTTTATTTCGAGCACCTTATGGATATGTTTACAAAAATAAAAAATTAGTTCCAGACCCGGAAAACTCAGAAAAAATCAAAGAGATGTTTGAAATGTGGTCCCAGGATATAGATTATAAAGAAATCTCTAAAAAATTTAAAATCCCTGTTTCTACATTTTATCAAATAATAAAAAATCAAATATATATAGGGAAAATAAAATACAGAGGCAAAATGTATAAAGGCAAACATAAACCAATCATCAATGAAGAACTTTTTAATAGAGCAAATAAAATTTAAAATGCAAAAGAAAATTTTTGTCCCGTTTAAAACAAAGCAACAAGTTTTAAAGAGAGATAAGTTCAAATGCCAAAAATGCGGTTTTTATGGGATGTCTGAAGAATTAGAAATCCATCATATTAAAATGAAGGCAAATGGGGGCATTCATGATGTAGATAATTTAATCACTTTATGTTCTATCTGCCATCATTATTGTCCTGATGATGAAAAAGAATTTGAAATTTATTTGTCTGAAAAAATACAAGGAGATATCCTGGATACTTTTAGAAAATCTCAAAAATCAATTTCAAAAAGAACTAAAAAAGGCATGGATAAAAAAGCAAGAGATGGAAATATTGTCACAAGGGCGGCATTTGGTTATAAATTAGAAGATAAAAAATTATCTCTTGCAGAAAATTCATATCTTGTTCAGGAGATTTTTCAGGATTTTTTAAATCAAACAATTAGTTTAACAAAGTTAGCTAAAAAATATGGGTTTTCAGTAAACGGATTAAAAAAAATACTTTCAAATCAAACCTATCTTGGAAAAATCAAGTTTGACAACCAGATACATCAGGGAACACACCAGCCACTTCTTTCTTCAACATTATTTAATCATGTTCAAAATAAATTAGAAAGATTAGGGAGGAAAAAGATTTAATTTCTTTTCTTACTTCAACAAAACCTTCTGTGCAAATAATACCTGCTTTCAAAATATTAAGTTGTGTTGGAGAAAAGTTGAATATGATTTGTGAATTTATTATTCTGAATTCATTTTATCAATAAGAGTACACTCTCCTTTTGTACAAGAGTAATGAATCTTTTTTATCTTAAATATGGTGCTTTCATAAGCTTTCCTAATTATTGGGGTTTCGCTTTTATCTTCAACCAATGGGCAAATCCCTTGATTTTCACAATAAATTTCTCTTCTTGCATATCTTGTCATAATCTCTCCACAACTTTCAACTATATAAACTTTTCCATTCTGTTACCATTTCAAAATAACTTCAATTTTCTCTAACTAATGAGATGAAAAACTAAAAAATAATTACACTACCTCTTACTACTCTGTCTCTTTTTCCTTGCCTTGCTATCTCCTGGCTTATATGTTTCCTTTCTCCGAATATCTGCAACAAGCAAGTTCCTGTCATAACTTAAAAAAGCATTTGTTAATTCTTCAGATTTTGAAAACTCAATAATTGCTTTTGCCAATGCAAGTCTGGCAGCATCAATCTGGCTTTTTTCCCCGCCACCCCTCACATTAATTGCCACATCAAAATTTATTTTTCCCAGAATATTTTCAGCAATTCTTATTGGCTCTTCAATTTTAAACCTGTCAAACATTTGCAAATTCCTGTAATCTTTTTTATTCACACTAATCTTCCCAGACCCCTCTTCAAGAACAGCTTTTGCAATTGCTGTTTTTCTTTTTCCAGAAACAATTATTTTTTTTAGTTTATCTGTCATTTTATTTTGAAAAATCTTTCACCAAAGCAAATTTACATGTTTTCCTTTTTCCAGCAATAATTTTCTTGGCATCTTGAAATTCTTTTGGTACGCCAACATAACATTTTATTTTCTTGAAAGCAACTCTTCCTCGTCCTTTTCTATGGTCTGGCAACATCCCCCTTATAACCCTCTTAACTATTTTTTCACTTGTTTTAGAATGTTTCGGGCCTTTTTGGCTGCTCCCAACTCTGCTTCTTTTTTCCTGAAATTCTTTTTCAATATTTTTTTTATTGCCAGTAATTATTATTTGCTCGCAATTTAAAACAACGATTTCTTCTCCTTTCAGGGATTCTTTGGCAGCATAACTAGCCAATCTTCCCAAAACAGCGTTTTTTCCGTCGATGATTTTACTCATTTTAGTATTTTAACTCCTTTTGCTCCAGGATTTTTTTTAATTTCTTCGTCTATATTTGAAATTTGACAATTAGCTTTTAATAATTTTTCTTTTGCCTTTTCAGAAAAACTCAAAGCAACAATCTTTATCTTTTTATTTAATTCTCCTTGTGAAAGAACTTTTCCAGGAACCACAATAATTTCCCCTTCTTTTGTTTTTTTGTCTATTTCTTCAAGGTTTACATCTATTCTCTTTCTTCTTGGGCTTGAAAGAATTTCAGCTATTTTAAACCAATTTTTATTTTTCTTGGCAGCAATTATGGTTTTAACTAATTTTGAATTATTTTTTCTTTGCACTTGTTTTTCAATTAAAGATTTTGTTTTCATTTTAAAAATTCGAGAAGTATTATCTTCCCGCTAAACGCGATACACTCGCAGGTAAAAATTTAAGATTATGCGGGTTTATAAAACTTTTTAAAATAAAATCTGCGGAT
>CBDVES010000063.1:0-4686 GCA_965373065.1 uncultured archaeon
TCCTCCACAAGTAAATTTATCAATTTCTGATTCAAGTTTTCATAATTTAAATGTTAATTTAGAATATTTAGTAAAAGAAAATCAAACATTTTTAGATAGTGCTTATTCTAAATTAAATGGAATTAAAACAAATATCGAATGTAGTGTTCCTTATTATTCTGGTTTTATTGGAACAGATTCAATTTCAGGAATAATTCCTCTTGCCTCAGAAGAAGGAGAATATAACTTAGTATTTTATGCAAATGATATGGCAAAACCGCAAGGCAATGAAACAATACCTAACATATATTTTGTAATTGACAAAACACCCCCAACAACTTCTGATAATGCTCCAACATCATGGCAGAATTCTGATTTTAATGTAGCCTTAACTCCAAGTGATGCACTTTCAGGTGTTGCATATACTAAATATTGCATTAGTTCAACAGATAATTGCACACCTAATACAGAATACTCAGGTCCTGTTTTAATTTCAGAAGAAGGTAAACAACACATTAGATACTTTAGCAAAGACAGTGCAGGAAATAATCAACTTATAGTAAGCAAAGAAGTTAAGTTAGATAAAACAGCCCCAACAACCTCTGATAATGCTCCATCAACATGGCAGAATTCTAATTTTAATGTAGCCTTAACTCCAAGTGATGCACTTTCAGGTGTTGCATCTACAAAATATTGTATTAGTCCAACAAATGACTGTCCTCCTGATACAGAATACACTTCTCCAATTTCAATTTCAGAAGAAGGTAAAAAATATATTAGATACTTTAGTACAGATAGTGCAGGAAATAAGCAACCTGTAGTAAGCAAAGAACTTAAGTTAGACAAAACAGCCCCAACTACCTCTGATGATGCTCCAGCAGCATGGCAAAATTCTGATTTTAATGTAACTTTAACACCTAGTGATGAACTTTCAGGTGTTGCATCTACTAAATATTGCATTAGTTCAACAAACGACTGTACTCCTGATACAGAATACTCAGGTCCTTTTCCAATCTCAGAAGAAGGAGAGAAATACTTTAGATACTCTAGCACAGACAGTGCAGGAAATAATCAACATATAGTAAGCAAAGAAGTTAAGTTAGATAAAACTCCTCCTGAAATAACTGCCTCAATTAATCAGATTGAAGAGACAGATTCAGCAGAAGTCGCAATTAATGTTTCAGATGCAAATCTTGATTATGCAAGATATTCTTATAATAGTTCTGATTGGGCTTATTTTACTTCAGATACTTTATTCAGGGAGCAGTTAGAGCAAGGAGAAAATATTTTAAATGTTGAATCAAAAGACAAAGCAGAAAACTTTTCAGAGGAAGAAGTAAACTATAACTTTATCCCCGACGCTGTTGAAGAAAAAAAGGAAAACACTTTAGAAGATTACTTTAGATTTTATCCAAATCCTGTTACTGGTGTTGGAAACTTTGAGTTTTATCTTCAAACTCCTCAAAATCTAAGATTTAGTATTTCTGATATTACAGGAAGACAATTAGAACAGCGAGTTATTGAGGGAAATGCAGGAGAAAACAGAGTATCTTATGATTTTTCAAAATATCCTGCAGGAATTTATATTTATAGGATTGAAAGAATAAAGGCTGGGAAGATTTTTAAGAGGTAATCCAAATAATTTATAAATTAATTATATCCTCTATTTTTATGGAAAAATGAGCAAGTTCAAACAAAAATTAATCAAAGGATTATCAGCTTTTTTATTAGCAGGAGCTTTTTTATTTCCAAAAATTCAAGCTCAGGAAAGAATAGATTTTATGGATCCTTTTTCTCAGCCAAATGATTCAACACAAAACTATTATGGAAGTGGGGATGTAGATACAAGTAATGTGGTTAATTGGGATGATTATTATAGAATGCAATTAGGAACACAAAATGACATGTCAGATATAGATGGGGATGAGAATCTTTCAACTTTTCAAGATATTCAAACCTTAGAAAAGTATCTTAATCAAAATAGAAATTATCTTCCTTCACATTGGAATAAGTTAGATAGTTTGGAAAAGCTAAATTGGTTTACAAAAACAGAGATAATTGATAAAACAGATACTATATCTTCCACTCTTTGCACTGATTTTACAAATGCTTTTGTTATAAATTATCATGGATTTCCTTCTTTAGAAGATATAAATCCAGAGGATTTTGAATGGAAATTTAGTAAAAATGGAAGATTTAATATGCCAGTTTATACTGTGGCAACTCTTGCCACAGGAAATAATGCTCACGCTATTGTGGGAGTTTTAATTGGAGATAATTCTCTTAATTTTAATCATTGGTATTTTTTTGATCCAAGATTTAGAACACAAGTAAATCCTGGAGATTGGAATATGATTAATAATAGTAAAGTTAAAATAAATAAAGAGATGATGATTAATGGATATTCCGCATCAATCCCTTCAATTATTTTTGATATAGATGAAACTGGAAATCCTTCCTTAAGAGTATTTGAACCATATGTAGTTCTATCAAATCCAAATAAAGACACAATTCCTCCTGAAATAAATTTATCAATTCCTGATTCAAGTTATTTTAATTCAAATGTTAATTTAGAATATCTAGTAAAAGAAAACCAGACATTTTTAGATAGTGCTTATTTTGATTTAAATGGAAGTAAAACAAAGATAGAATGTAGTGTGCCATATTATGCTGTTCTTGCCCCTGTAGATTCAATTTCAGGAACAATTCCTCTTGCTTTAGAAGAAGGAGAACACAATCTTTTATTTTATGCAAAAGATATTGCTAAACCTCAAGGTAATGAAACCATCAAAAACATAAAATTCTTTATCGACAAAACCCCTCCTGAAATAAATATAATTTATCCTGAGAACAAGGATTATATTAAAAGTGTTGATAGTATGGTAGTTAGTATATCTGATTTATATTTAAATAAAGATAGTTGTTGGTATAGTACAGATAATGGACAGACAAAAACATATTTTACATGTGAAAGTGGAGAACAAAAAACAATTTATCCTTATTTTATAGACCATGAAAATAAATGGATTGTTGGAGCAAGTGATAAGGCAACAAATGATTCAACTGCAGAAGTTAATTTTTACATAAGCCCAGATGCTGTTGAAGAAGAAAAAGAAAAGCCAACTTTAGAAGATTATTTCAAATTTTATCCAAATCCTGTTACTGGTGTTGGAAACTTTGAGTTTTATCTTCAAACTCCTCAAAATCTAAGATTTAGTATTTCTGATATTACAGGAAGACAATTAGAACAGCGAGTTATTGAGGGAAATGCAGGAGATAATAAAATCTCTTATGATTTTTTAAATTATAAAACAGGAATTTATTTCTATAGATTAACAACTCCAACAAGAACAGAGACCAAGAAGATTGTTAAGAAATAATCAAACATTTTATAAATTTCTTTGAAACAAATAATTCAAATTTGGAGAGGAGGTTGGTGTTTCTGTATATCTTCAAATGAAGTGGGACTAAATGGGACTAAAAATTAAGAGATGATTCAAACTTATTATTGTTCAAATAAAGGTCCGATTATTTATATTATCTAATTGTACTGATGTAATTATACGTATGTAAGGCTTATGAAGTGAACAAAGGGACGTTTATTAGAATAAGAAAAAAGCACAAATTCCTGACAAAGTGAATAGGTATTCCTGTTTAAAGTGAACACTTAATTCCGGATGAAAGGGAATCACTTGTTCCTGACTCAGTTATTCAAAATATTTGTTCTATATTTTTACTAATGTAATGTATTCATGGTTAATAAATCATCCTTTTAGTTTGGCATACATAAGTTTTTTTCCTAGAGTTCCAAGAATGATTACACATACAACACAAGCAACACTTAATAATAAAACATAAATTTTTGAATGGGATTCAAAATCTGAAAATATAATAATTAAAGAAATGGAAACAGAAAATAGTAAGAAAATACAACCAATAATAATTTTTTTTATCAGTGCAGGGGTTCTAATCTTCTTAAATCGTACCTTCCCATCTATTATTCCGCTAATAATAGCTCCAATAACTGTAAAAGGTAATAGAACTGATAAAAATTTAGAGACTATTACAAGTTCTTTTGTATAATAAGATGTAATAAAAATATTAATAATTAAAATAAGAGGAAGAATCGTGGCAAAAGCCTGCGGAAAGTGGACTGCTATAGGATGAAGATCTAAACCAAGTATAAATTTACGTTTTGGTGAAATATTTTCTGTATAAGGCTCAAAAGCTGATTTCGGCATACCACAGGCAGGACATACCTGTCCAAGATCCTGTTCCTTGATAATATAACCACAAGGTTTGCATCGTAAAAGTTGTGACATTTTATTCTCTCCTTTTATTAATTCTATTAAATAATGTAATCCTGAGTGTCGCCATCTAAATTGGAACTAAATCAGACCTAAAGTTAAGAGATAATTTTTATACTAAAAAGTTATTGTTGATTATAAGTTTTTCTATTAAATATTTCTTTCTTCTATTCTTCAATGTTAATTGTTTTGTTTGTTTTCTTCTTTTAAGGATTATCTGGCTTCTTCCCAAGTATTCATTTACAGGCGTAAGGTTATCCACTAACTGTATATCTTCAAATGAGTTGGGACTAAATGGGACAGAAAATTAAGAGATAATTCAAACTTATTATTGTTCAAATAATGGTCCGATTATTTGCTTTCTGCTACAGGGGAGGTTAGTGGTTTTAATTATTTGGGG
>CBDVES010000064.1:0-4490 GCA_965373065.1 uncultured archaeon
TGAGAGAGAGGTTGAAAAAAGCAGGGTGGAGTTCTGAGCAAATAAGATATGTTACAAGAAAATATTCTGGAAAAAGAACAGGAATGTTTGAAATTAATATTGGGAAGATTTTAGAAAAATTTAAAAAAAACAAAATAAAAAATCCAAAGAATATTAATTCCCAAATACATCAAAAGTTTTAAAATATAATTAAATGTTTTAGCAAGAGAGTTAAATTTATTCTAAGATGGAATTTAAACAAAATATAGAAAGTTTCTTATTTTAATTTTTTTACCAAAATAAGAAAAGAAAGAATTTATTAAAAAAAGTGAATAAAAAAGATTTTTCATAATTAGATTTTTTTTAAGTGAAACTCCCAACCGCAGCAGAGCTGCGGGGTATATTAATTAAATTAAAAGCAAGTGAATTTTCACACAAAATTTTATAAACTTAAATGATGATTGGACAATATGGTAATAAAAATTTTCACAAATTTTTTTAATAGAATTTTTGCAGGTATTTTCAAGAACAAGAAAGATATTAAATTAGGTTTTTATGGTCCTCCAAACGCAGGAAAGACGAGCCTGGCTAACAGGGTCTGTAAAGATTTTACCGGGGAAGAAATTGGAAGTGTCAGCAAGATTCCGCATGAAACAAGAAATGTGCAGTTCAAGGAAAAAGTAGAGATTGAATACAAAGGGAAAAAAATGACTTTCAAAATGATTGACACGCCCGGGATTGCGACAAAGATTGATTATGAAGATTTTTTAAAATACAAAGTAAAGAAAAAACAGGCAAAGCACAGGGCAAAGGAAGCCACGCAGGGAGTAATAGAAAGTATAAAATGGCTGGATTATATGAATGTTGTGGTGATTGTGATGGAATCTACTGAAAATCCTTACAACCAAGTGAACATCACAATTCTGGGAAATTTAGTAGCCAGAAAAATTCCTGTTTTAATTGTCGCGAACAAAATTGATTTAAAGAAATCTGATTTAAAGAAAATCGAGGCAGCATTTCCAGAATATGATGTTATTGGACTAAGTGCAAAGCATGGAAAAAACTTAGAAGAGTTTTATGAATCAATTTTCAAGATGTCAAAGAAAGTTTAAAAACTGAAAAAACTTTATATAAAAATGGTAAAAAAAGAGGAGATAGAAAATATTATCTGGTGGATAGTTGCAATTATTTTTATAATCATAATTTTGTATTTATTTATTACAGGGAAGGCATTTAAATGAATAACCAAGCAAGCAGGTCTAAAAAAAGGTTATACCTCAAGGGCACAAGACCTCTTCGAGGAATAAATATCAAAGACATACTCTTTTGGATATTTTTAGCACTGAGTATGATTTTACTAATATGGAATGTTTTTGGAAATAGCCCTACGGAATTTGTAACAATAGTTGTAATTCTTTTTACAATATTATTAAAGGTCACATCAATATCAGAAAGAGTTACAAAAATAGAGATGAGATTTAATCATTTAGCAAGAGATTTTAAAAAACATATTAAACAAAAATAAAATGGCAAAGAAAAAAAACAGGAAAAATTTAGCAAAGATAAAAGGATTTTCAATTCAGTTTTTGCCTTATTCTGAAATAAGAGATTTGAATAGTGATGAAAGAATTAAAAAAATACTTGGAATTGTTTTAGGAAATAATATTTTGATTTTGCAAGGAAAATTGAGATTTGAAGAAGAGGCGCGGCTTATTGGAGATACAATGGCTATGATTGGATATGTTCAGAATTTTAAAGGAATAGAACTTGCAGTGATTTCAGGTAATGGGAATAAAGGATTTTTTGGATATTTAAAAAAGGGAATTGTAAATGTGATTTCCGGAGGAGATTTAGGAGCAATAACAATTATCGGACCTGCGACAATTGTGAAAGAGATAAAAAGGAATCCTAAGAAGATTGAGTTGCTGTTGAATAAATAAAATAGAAAAAATTTAAAAAGATATAATGTTATGTAAAATAAAAAAGATGTGAAGATGAAAAAAAATAACTGCAAAATTATGAGGAAATTAGGAATGTTTTTGATAATTGGAATGGGGGTGTTTTTGTTCGCGGGGATGGGTTTGGTTCAGGCGGTGGAGTATTATGTCAGTGAAAGTACAGGTGATGACAGCAATGATGGCTCTTTTGCCGCACCTTGGAAAGAACTGGATGTGATCGAAGACAAGCCCCTAAATGATGGCGACAAAGTTCTGTTGCTTTGTGGTGACGCGTGGAACAGAAATGAGGGTGACTGGGGAAGTGGTGGAACAAGAATTTTGATTAGAGAGGGTATAATTATCGGTGCTTATTATAATAATGGCGGAAGCCCTCAAGAAGTGGATAGTGTCAACTCATGTCCTGGCAATCTCCCTCTCATTGACGGAGGTGTTGCCTCGTTTACGCAGAGTTGTTCAGGACCATGGACACCCACGCTTGATATTCAAAGCAATGGAGTAACTATTCAAGATATTAAAGTTCAAAATTATTACAATGGTATATTTACAAATGGAGATTATGATAATGGAGTCGTGCAAAGATGTGCGGTTTATAATATGGGTCAAGTAGGTATTAATGTATATAACAAGGATGCATCAGGATGGGTTATTGATTCTAATATAGTTACCTACACTCAACTACAACATTATCAAGACGATTGTTATGCTGGTGCTATAACATTGAAACATTCAAAGAATTCTATCGTAACTCGTAATATTGTCGGTAAAGGATATGGTGAAGGGATTGATGTTTGGATTGGTGCTGATAATAACGAAGTAGCATATAATTTCATATATGAACATGCAAGACATGCTCTATATGTTTCAACAAGTGACAATGTGTATGTTCATCATAATTTTATAATGAATACTCCAGATACCAAATGGCATGGTCGTTCTCATAGAGGTCATGGACTGGGAATTGGTCCAGAACAAGACGCAGCCGGAGCATCTGAAAGTAGTAATTGTATATTTAGTTATAATGTCGTAGTTGGATGTCATGGTGGATTTACTTTGACTGACGGGGTTGATGACGACGATGCCTCAACAGGCACTAATCATGTTTATGGAAATACTTTTATTGATAATGAGTATAATCTATGGCTATGGGGCAGTGATGATGGAGAGGTTGATGTGACTTTTACAAATAACTTATTTGTAATAAACGATATTGTTAATTGCGATCAGACAACAGGAAACAGTTTAAGCGGAAGAAATTATACTTTCAGTGGGAACGGGTGGGATAGTTCAGAGACAAGTTCTATTGGAATAGATTTCAAGAACGCTCTTTATGATGTGATAGGTGATCCAGCCATAGCTAAAAGGCGACAGCTGGTGGGATGAGCCTGATGCGACCGCCATGATGAATGGCGGATATGCTGCATTGACCAGTGGTTCTGATATGATTGATGCAGCAAAAACTCTTGCTGATGTAATGGGTCTTGATAAAGTGAGTTCATGGCCTGATTCAGTGTTAACACTTAATCAGAATGATTATGGTGGTGGCTGGGAATTTGGGGCATATGTTTACACAGACACAACCTCCACCTGCCAATCTCTCGGTTACCAATGCTGTTCTTCCTGTGAATCAGGTCCACACCCAGAATACGACGCTGACTGTTCTGGACAAGTATGTTGTGAAGTATGCTCAACTACAAATGAATTAATAGCCTGGTGGACAATGGACTTGGTTGATATTTCAGGCACAACTCTTTTTGACAAATCAGGCAACAGCAACGACGGGACAATTTATGGGGCTGTTTCAACAACAGGCAGAATCAGCCAAGCATTGTATTTTGACGGAGTGAACGACTATCTTGAAACAAACTATCTTAATCACCTACCATACTGGAGCGTCGGTGTCTGGGTCAAAGGTGATAATCTTCCAGGAAGCGATAGAGACACTGGTCCTGTTATGAAGCAAGAGAATTTTTTGATATCTTGGGACCACAGCGGCAGCTCTTTCAGAGGAGCAGCTAGCATTAGAGTAGGGGGAATATGGTATCCTTCCAGTTTTGGAACGCTCAATGCCAACACATGGTATCACTTAACCGCGACTTATGACGGCGAGACGCTTAAAGCATACAAAAACGGTCAACTGATAACCAGTAATACTAATCCATCTGGAAACTCAGACAGTTCAACTTACTCTATGAAAATAGGCAGGCACGCTGTCAATGATGATTATTTTAACGGAGCCATAGATGAAGTGAGAATTTATAATTATGCTTTATCTTCACAAGAAGTTTTAGCGCTTTATAATGCTGGTCAGTCAATCTGCTCCCCAGCAGACACAAACACCGACGGCACAGTGGACATTATAGAAATAATTAATTATATGGCTTCATGGAAAGCAGGAAGTGTTACAATAGAAAACTTAATGATTGGGATTGGTGAGTGGAAAAATGGATGCGATTGAGAAGGTCTTGGGCATTTGGTAGTAGGGGGTTGGGAGTCGGGAGTAGGAAAGAAGGGGAAATTTTAATTGAACTCTTTTAACCACACTTCTCTCATTTC
>CBDVES010000065.1:0-4458 GCA_965373065.1 uncultured archaeon
GCTGTAATTTTAAAACCATAAGAAGAAACCATTCTTATTTCCTCTCCTGAATGCCCTTTCTTAGCACACTCTTTCTCTTTTTGAGATTTTTCCTTAAAGAGCTTAATTACATCCTCAATATTAATCATTTTATTCCTAATAAACAAGTCTTTATTAATTTATATTATCCAAAATATCCTTTGTTATTACTCTCAAACTTGTTGTTCCAATTTTTCTTAATCATTCCCACAACATTTAATAAATCCTTTTTAACTTCCTGCCATAGTTCATAGGATTCTTTCACAAAAGCCACTTCTTTCTCCTCGACAAAATCAACATCTACTTCAATTAATTGGATTTCAATAGTTGCAAGTTTTTTGTAAATTTCTGTTAATTTTTGCTTATCTTCTTTTCCAAGAGATTTAATAATTGAGAAAATAAACATTGGCACACCCATAGGATTTAAAATCGCCTCAATAAATCGCAAATAATTCGAAAACTTATCAGCAATCAATTTACGCACTTCTCTTATCAGAAAATCTGTTTCACTTTCTGTGGCTTTCTCTATTTGAAAATCTTTGTTCAACTCATCAAAACTTGGCAAGTCATACTGCTTTTGAATCTTGCTGTAATCTTTTTTCAGGTCTTGTAATTTTGTCATAATTGAAATTAAAGATAGAAGTTTATAAAGTTGTTGGAGATATAATAATGTGCCTCAGTAGCTTCCCACAGGGATGACTAAACTTTGTTTAGCCTCAATTCTCAGCTGAGGCTTAAATTTATTTCTTCATATTTTTAACAAAAAATAAAATTAAAAGTACAATCAAAAACGCTAATGTGATAAACCCGAAGAGGATTGCAAGTAAAAAAAACAAGTTCACATACATTGCTTTATCTAAATTATTTGAAACTACATATAATGCAGAAGAAATTATTGTCAAAACAGCAAAGAAAATTAATTGCCTGACTACCAGTTTAAATTTATTTTTAGTTACAGTAAATTTTTTAGGTGATTTTTTTCTGACAATTTTTTTTGCTTTTGCAGTTGTTCTTTTTGCCACAACTTTTTTATTTTTTCTTTTAGAAATTATTTTCACACTCTTTTTTCCTGCCATAATATATATTGGAAAATATACTTTATAAACATTACTTAAAAATTTCAGCTGGACAGATTTGTCAAAAATTCGCTGAAATAAACAATTAAGAAATTTTTATTCTTTCCCACAAATGATTATCCAACTCTAAAAAATTACCCGCGAATATGTTTATACTTAATTGAATAGCCATCTCTAACTTCATTTTCCAGAAAAGCCAAAACATCTTTTGAAAATGTCTCATTTCTTGTATCTTTAACCAAATAAAACTGGTCAAAAGAATTACTTCCATCTTCACGTCTTCTATGATTTATTCTAAATTCAATTGAACTATCCAAAATATTGCCCTGTCCTTCGCTAGTAAAAAAAGTAAAATTTACCTTTTTACCTAATTGAGGACTATCTAAAAAATTAGGCAAGACATAAGTTTCCCAAGTAATTTTAGTGGGCTTTGTAAGTTCAAGAAAATCAAAAGGAACTTTAAGTTTATCAGAACAAAGTTTATCTTCAATTATATTTCCAATTCCTCTTCCTGTATAAGTTACATGACGATTAATATATTCATTCAAAACTATTCCCACTATTTTGTCAATCATATGATTAGAAAAATTAACTTCTCTCTTAAAATCACTTAAATTCTCTTTTGAAAAATTATTTTTTTCATGAACATCCTCGCAACGAAGAGTTAAATGCCACGAGCTTGGGTCTGGAGAAATTATTTTCTCTTCTTCAATTATCTCAAGATTCTTTAACCTGCTGACAACATAATTCTTTTTTCTATCTAAAAAACTTCTTATTTCATCCAATGCTTTTGCTTCACCCATGAATTTTAAATTAATAAATCCTTTAAAATTATTTGTATAATTCAAAATATATTTCAAACATTTTAAAAACTCTAAATAATTAAACTTCTTATGAATTTTAAAAAAGAGTGGAAAAAGTTTTGGAAAAAATTCTGGTTTATTGTATGGAAAGACGACAGCCCAAAAGGATGGATTATATCCCTGATATTTTTATTTGTTGTAATCAAATTCATCTTCTTCCCGACCCTGAGTTTAATCACAGGAACTGCGTTGCCTTTGGCAATTGTAGAATCATGCAGCATGTATCACCAGGGAAATTTATTATCAAATTTTGATGAATGGTGGGAAACCCATGAATCAAGATATATAGAATATACAATAAACGACCTGGACTTCAAGGATTTTAAATTCACAAACGGCTTTAACAAGGGCGATATTTTATTTATAATTGAAGCTAAACCTGAAAAACTCAAAGTCGGCGATGTGATAATTTTTAATGCCGGGCAATCGCATCCGGTTATCCACAGAATAATTCAAACAGAAAACAAGGACGGTGAATACACTTTCTCTACATGGGGGGATAATAATAATGGTCAATTATCATTTGAAAAAAATATCAAAGAAGACCAATTAGTAGGAAAAGCCGTCTTTAAACTTGCTCCTTATCTTGGCTGGGGCAAACTCATATTTTACGAAGCAAACAGACCAGCCTCGGAAAGAGGATTATGTACACAAAATTAAATGTAAATTAAAAATTTTCATTTACCCAAATTTAAAGAATTTGACTAAAAGAGGAAAGTTTTTAAATGCAAACTTGTAAAACTTAAGATGGAATTTTGTCTAACAACCGATAAAATTGTTGGTGTAGAATTAGTAAGGAGAAACATATAATGGAATTCTGCCCAAAGTGCGGAGCAGTGCTTATTCAGAAAAGAAAAAATGACGGATGCCCCAGGTGCAACTATTCTTCAAAAGAAAAAATAAAACTCACATCTTCTGAAAAAATAAGTGAGAAAAAAGAAATACCAGTTTTCACAGGCAAAAAACTCGACATCCGTCCAGTCACAAATGAAAAATGCAAAAAATGTGGTCACGAAAAATCATATTTCTGGACAGTTCAAACTCGTTCAAGCGATGAAGCAGAAACCAAATTTTTCCAGTGTGTAAAATGTGGGCATACACACAAGACTTATAGATAAACATATAAATAAAATATTTCTAATAAATATATGGCTCTGTAGCTTCCCACGGGATGACTCGCTTCGCGACCCTCAGCCTTGGAGGCTTCGCAGTCGTTGATGGCTCTGTAGCTCAGCCTGGTTAGAGCACCAGACTCTTAATCTGGGTGTCGGGGGTTCAAATCCCTCCAGGGCCATATATTTATTTTAGTAATAATCGGAGTTATGTTTATAAATGGGTTTCATTGATTTTATCAAAAAGTTATTTAGAAAGAAGAAAGAAAAAGATTCTTATTTTGAAATAAAGAAACTTAAAGATGATAAAACACAATTCTCTAAATTAATTGCAAAATTAGAAACAGATAAGGATAAAATAATAAAAGAAAAAGAAGAAGAGGGAATTAAAGATTTAGGAAGAGGTGAAGATGGTTATTGGATTCAAATAAATAAAAAATTATTCTTATTTGATAAAGAAGGGTATGATTTATTTAAGGAAGAATTTAATATGAGAGGGTTTAATATTATTATAGCAAGTTTTAAAGATGATTATCTTGCAAGAGAAAACATTCATAATGAAAAAATAGAGTTCTTTCATAGGTTTCTTATGAATAAAGAAGTAGAAGATTTTTGTTTGGATAATAATTGCACTAAAAATAAAGCAATTGTTCACCATAAGAATTTTAATACTTGCAATAATAGAAGAGATAATCTTCAAGTAATGGGTGAAGAAGAACATAACAAAATTCATAATAGAGTATAAATAATCTACCCCCTAAAAAACAAAGGATTCTAACCTTTAAAATCCCAAAATAAACAATCAAGTGACTGTTCAGTAAAGTTTAAATGATTTGCATTCTTAGATATTTTATGGGAATATTAAGTTCTCTTTTTGGTTTTAGAAATTTGGAAGAATTAAGCACTAAAGAAGTTCCTAAATGAGTTAAAAGAAAAGCAGAGAAATTTTATGATAGGTTTGAAAGAAAATATGGACATAGACCATACGACAAAATTACTTGGTTCAAAGGTAAGAGTTTTAGATATAAAATTTTTTATAAGTGTGTTAGGCAAGGGCAAATAGTTATTCATTATTATAGAAAATTAAGAAAGAAAAAATAATGGACACACTTCAAAGCAAACAGACAAGAAACTTTATAAAAAACCATTTACCAATATTAACAATAATCTTGGTCATAATTGTAGCAATAACTTTCATTCCCAAATATCCCAAACCATTCTCACATCTTCTTCAAATTCCTTGCCAGCACAGTTCTTAACTTAATCAACCGAGTAACCTTAATTTTTCTTTTTCCTTTTTTAGAAGGATTTACAATAACATCACCAATCTTTGCAGAAACAATCTTCTCAATCAAAGCAACAGGAATATTGTCATCCTCAGAAATCTCA
>CBDVES010000066.1:0-4444 GCA_965373065.1 uncultured archaeon
ATAGAGCATTAATATTTCAAAATAAAGGTTACGAAACAAGGATAGTTATGGGAAGAAATCATAGAGTTCGTAATTTAAGTTCTAACAAGTTTGATTCGGGAGAAGTTTCTCTTACACCATATCCAGAAGCACAAGCACAAATAAACGGAAAATGGCATTGGTTGGGAGATTATGGTAAAGAAATAATTCCATTAGACAAAAAACCTAAGGGGTTTCAACCTTCTTTTTACTTTGAGAACACAATAGAATATATTAAGCATAAATATGGTAAAGAAGATTAAAATTTTACTTTTTCACTCCTTAGATTTTTATAAAAACCCACATTATCCAAAAATCAATTAAATCTTTTATAGTATAATTTTTGTTATTTTGCGACATCTATATTAAATCACATAAATATTTATAAAGCGTAATTTTTAAGTAATGACATGGAAATAAAAAACAAACTTGTATCACTTGCTTTGTTAGGGGCATTGACTTTTGGTGGTGGGTGTGCTACTAAACTAATGCTTGACCCAGATTGCTCAACTAAAGCAGTTAATAGAGCATTAATATTTGAAGAACAAGATTACGAAACAAGAATGGCTATTGGAAGCACTTCTAGAGTTTATAATTCAGATCCTGAAACATTTTTGGGGAAGGATATCCTGCTCTTACGCCAGCCCATAGAGAAGCACAAGCAAAAATAGACGGAAAATGGTATTGGCTTGGTGATGGTTGGTTTGGAGGTGCAATGGCATTAGAAAAAAAACCTGAGGGATTTACACCTTATTTTTATATGCCCACACAACGATATATTCATTATGATTTTTTCGACAAAGAGGGTCCAAAAGATAATTTTGATTTTACTGGGCAAGACAAGGTTTATGATACTGAGACAGATTAGGGTTTAACTTTTTTATTTCTTTTAAATTTTTTCAAAAAACATATTAAACACTAACAAAAAACTCTTCTTCTTTTCATTTTAAACTATTCATAATTTATAAATGAATTAAGTTCATCTTCCAACCGAAGAGTAACTTCCATTAGAGAACTCAACTCTTTTTCTACAAATTTTTGTTCCATTATGTTATTTTTGTTTTACATTTTTAAAAATAATATTACAAGGGATGTTGTACTATGTTATTTTATGATTTCATTTTTTTTGAAAATAATATTGCTTTTGCACTATGTTGTTTTTGTTTTCCATTTTTTAATTTTAAACCAAATTCAAAACAGAATTCTCTTATACCCAAATTTAATTAGAAGTCATCCCAATTCAATTCAGGCCCAAAAAGAAAAGCTGAATTAAATTGAGGTCGGTTTTATAATCGCATAGACTAAGCCAAACACGCAATTCTTCCAACTTGCAAATCTTAGTCTATTACTCATATTTCTTTAATGAAAAGATAGTTTTTATATTTTTCTATTTGAATTATTAATTGAATGATGGTAAAATTTTGTTAAGAATTAATCAACTTCGCCTTAAACTCTTCCAAATCTTTCACTTTAACCATTGCTCCAACAGCTTTCTCATGCCCTCCTCCTGTCGCACCTTCCAAACCATTAATCGCTTTCAAAACCATATCTCTAACATTCTTTCCCCTGACAGAAATGTTCGCCTTAACCCCTGTAACATAAGCCACAACAATAAATTTCTCAGGAAACTCGTGCCTCAAACCATTTGCTAAATCAGAACTAATACTCAAATCTCCTGCATACTGAAAAAACAAAACCTTTTTATCGTCGGCAAACCCTCTCGCCTTCTCCATCAACTTCTGATATTTTTTATCTATCTCCTCAAACCTTTTATGCATTGCATGATTTTTACTGCTCTCTTCCAAAACCTCATAAGGTGTTTTCACTTTCATCAAAAACTTCAGCATATTTATCACATTAGTTGTTTTGTCCTTTAACCCGCAATTCAAAATTTTGCCAATCATCCCAATCTGAGAATCATAATAAATATCTAAAACATCATTTGATTCAATAACTAAATCAAGATAATTTTTTTTAAAATCCTCATAAAAATCCGGGACAAAAGCATCTGAAATACATCCCACAACAGCAATCCATAAATCTTCTTTCTTATTAGTTATTTGATAACACAAAGCAGTCACAGGTTCATTAGTTTTAGATTTATTAAAAATAGGATTATAATAATTAACAAACTCTGGAATTTTCTCTTTTTCAATATAGTGGTGGTCTATCCAAACAACAGGAATATTTATCTGCTCAACCTTTTTCAAAAATTCTTCAGAAACTTCTGGCTTATCCAAAATAAAAATATAATCTGCATTCAACTCATTAACTTTTCTAAAATAATTTTTTGTCAATTCAGGGAATGATTTTATTGCCACACCTTTTCCTCTGCCCAACCATCTCTGCAATAAAAGAAAAGAGCAAAGCCCGTCTCCGTCATTATCAAAAAAGAAAACAGGATTTTGTGCTTTTTCCAAATGCTCCCTGATTTCAATAATTTGTTTTTGTGTTAGCATATTAATTAAAAGTAAAGGAGTTTAAAAACATTCAACAACCTCTGTCCCCAACTTTTTATACCCAAAAAAATCAGTAGTATAATTATAAGCCCCTGCATTTAAAAAAATAATTTTATCCCCGACTTTAGGATTTTTTAACTTAACTTTATATCTAAAAATATCATCCCGCGTCGGAGAGTTTCCTTTAATCAAATAAAATTTTCCTTCATCCTTTTCTTCAAGCTCTCCTTGAACCAACATTTTTGTTCCAGTTAAAACACTATCCAAAGCACAATTGTAAATTGTCGTGTTCACCACAATATTATTTTCCTGTATCTGTATTATTTCTGTCTCTAACTTTACACAAGGTGCAGCAAAAAATCTTCCTGGTTCAATATATGTTTCAATATTATACCCTTCTAAAAATTCTTTTGCATTTTTTATTTTTTCAAAAATATAATCAAGAACATTTGATGTGTAACTTCGGTATTTAGTTGGCAAACCTCCGCCAATATTCAACACATCAATATTCCCCAAACTCTCCTTTGTCAAAGAATCCTCCAACTCTTGTTTAATCTCCCACTCACTTGTATTCTGAGATTTCCTGTGAATATGAATTCCCAATTTTTCTATAAGAGGATTATCTTTTATTTCAGAAATCAGTTCATTTATTTTTTTTGAAGCCATGCCATAAACAAAATATTTTCCAGTTCCAATTCTATGCTCCTGAAATTTCATTCTTAAAGATAAATTAAGCCCAACCTCCTCTTTTTCAATCACATTCAACAATCTCTTTAAATCAATTTCATTATCAACAACAAAATTCCTAATACCTTTTTTTAAAATCTCTTTTAATTCTTCTTCAGATTCTGCCTGAGTAAAAAACCAAATCCTTGACTTATCTTCAACCATATCAATCTCTTGTTTAGCATGAATTGAAAAATCACAATCAGAAATTTCCTGCAAAACATTTCCAACCTCTTTGTTTGTTTTATAACTATAAGAAATTTTTAATCCAAGATTTTTTAGAGTTGTTACTTGTTCAAGAAGTTTGGATTTTGAGAGGATGAATTTAGCTTCCATAACAAAAAACAAGATAAAGGATATTTAAGGTTTTTTGTTGTCTAAAATCTCCTTAATACTTTTCTCTCTCACATTTCCAACTGTGAGTTCAGGATAATTTTCATGAAACATTTCTTCACATCCTCCGACATAACCATCGTGGCTAATTCTTATGGCTCGAGTTAAAGTTTCTGGGATTGGTATGAAGTTTAAAATAACTCTTGAATTATTTTCCCTTTCTTCCTTATTAAAAATAACTCCGTATTCATCAATTAATAAATTATTAACATCAATTATTTTTCTTTCTACCAATAAATCCATTAAATCTTTTTGAGTGTCATAATCTGACTTCAATAATAATTCTAAATTTTTTGTTTTTGAAAAATCAATTGCATTCCCTGCCGTAATACTTTTATAAATATTTGCGATTTCTTCATTATCTAAACCCAAATTTCCTTCATCATGAATTGTTTTCACATAAGGGGAAACCAAAAAATTGTTTACCCCCAATTTATTCATTTCCTGAATTGTTTGATTAAGCTTATTTTTATTTGGTTGCATTAAAGTATAACTAATAAAAATTTTCTTTAATAAATTTGGAGCAATCTCTTTAATCTTCTGAAGATTTTTATAAGTTCTTTGATAATTTCCTTTTCCTCTAATAAAATCATGTATTTGTTCTGTTCCATCTATACTAATATCTAAATAATCAGGGCTAAGTTTATCCAACCCTCTGATTTTCTCTTCATTAAAAAGTGTGGCATTTGTAACAAATCCATAACGCAACTTAGGATTTTCTCTTTTTTTGCTCTGAAAATATTTTAATAATTCACTTGTTTTTTCCCAAGCCAATAAAGGTTCTTTTCCAACATTCCCAAAAGTCAATGCTCCCAAATCAATTAATTCATCAAAAGTATTTTTCCATT
>CBDVES010000067.1:0-4347 GCA_965373065.1 uncultured archaeon
ACAAATAATGATCAAAATCTATCAAAACACTTGATAAAAAAATTATTATTAATCCTGCCCAACCTATTTGTGGAAAAAGAAAAAATACAACTGTTGCAAAAATAAGCCCGAAGATTATATGTTGTTT
This sequence comes from uncultured archaeon, assembly GCA_965373065.1. Lineage (GTDB taxonomy): Archaea > Nanobdellota > Nanobdellia > Pacearchaeales > GW2011-AR1 > JAUWPB01. Next base: position 128 of record CBDVES010000067.1, read on the forward strand.
TGGGTACATTTTGATAACAAAGAAATTTAATTTTTAAAAGTTGTGTAGTTATTTTAGTAACTTCTTGAAATTTTTATTCTTAGATATTGCTCCAGGAATACCCAGCCAATCTTTGTTCTTTCTAATTTTCTCATTTAATCTCCAAACTTCTTCAAGCAAATGAGGTCTATACATATTTTCTCTTGCTAAGTAAATCAAAGCATTCAAATCTTTTGGGAAACACTTTCCTCCAAAACCTAATTCTTCATCTGGTCCAGGAACATCTATATTCCTGGCTATCCTATCATCTAAAAGAATTGTATCTTTTACAGTATTATAATTTACCCCAACAGCATCACAAATTTGAGAAATTTCATTTGCTATGGCAACTTGAGAAGCTAAAAAAGTGTTCGCAGCATATTTAATCATCTCTGCTGTTTTTCTATTTACATGAATATATTTTGCATCTGGAAAAACTGGTTTATAAACCGAAAAAAGTTTTTCATAATCTTCATCAGTATTAGCTCCGATAACAACTCTATTTGTATTTTTCATATCTTCTAAAGCATGCTTCTCTCTTAAAAATTCTGGATTGAATACAAATCTAAATAAATATTTTTCATCTAATTTATCTGTTGTCCCTGAAACTGCTGTAGACCTTATTGCAACAAGCATATCTTCAAAATTTCTATTTGTTTTTTTCGTTTCTTTAGTTAATAAATCAAGGGAATTATAAACTGGAGAATAATCTATTTCGCCACTTGGCTTCATAGGGGTCGGAACACAAATAAAAATAACTTCAGAATTTTTAGCTAACTCTTCTATATTTTTTTTAGAATTATATGGTTCTACATATTTGTCATATGGAAAAATTTCATGGGCTTCTCTTAGCACTTTTGCAGTTGTTCCACCTACAAACCCAATACCAACCATCCCTATTTTCATACTTTTATCTAAAAGATGTGGTTTAAAAAAATTTGTATTTAAAAAAACTTATATTAAATTGATTCACCCCTCAATTTTCTTCACCATATCTGTGAAAGCTGGTCTTGTTATTAAAACTCCTGCAGTGATGCCGATGATTGTTGTTATTGCAAAACCTTTTAGCAAACCTGCTCCTGCCCACAAAAGAGGCAGCAACGCCACAACTGCTGTAAAGTACGCTCCTAAAATAATTGTGAAAGCTCTTTTCATCCTTTGCTTGATGCTCAAGAAAGTGCTTTGCCTTGCCTCGTCTAAAATAATAATCTGCTGGTCTATTCCTGTTCCTATTGTCGCCAAAATTCCTGCAATGCTCGGCAAGTCAATATTCCATTCTATAAAAGACGCGATTCCTAAGATGATAAGTACTTCAGAAATACTTGTGATTAACAAAGCAATTGAAGATTTAAATTTTTTATATCTAAGGAAAATAATTATTGCAACTGCAAGAAGTGCGGCCAGACCTGCCAGCAAAATTGATTTGATAAATTCTTTTCCGAGGATAGGGGAGATTGTATCTAATTTAACGATTTCTAATTTATATGGCAGGCTACCTGTAATTAAAATTGTCTGGAGTTTGTGCATTGACTCCTCTGCTGAATCATATGCCTGGCTCTGTGTTTCCCCATTTTCAGAACCTGAAATTGATATTTGTGTTGTTACTCTTCCTTTCAGCCCTTTTCCAATAAAAAGACTATCAACAAGATTATCATCCAAGTATAAGTCTAATTTTTCAGAGAGATATTCTGGATTTTCTGCATTTACTTCAAGTTTATCTGTTATTTCTGCGTGTCTTTTTGCAGCGTCTTCACTTAAATAAATTGTAAATCTAAAATTGCAAAAATATCCTGAGTCAGTTTGCTGACAGGTTTCTATTCCTGCACAAGTTGCATCATTTCTGCAAACAGAAGCAATATCTTTTTCCCCCCCTATAAACACAGTTTCATTTCCTATTTTTGCTTCAAACTTTCCTTGCTTGGAAATTAATTCTTCCAAATCTTTTGGTGTTGCTCCTGCAATTTCAACCAGCATAAAATGATTTCCAGTTAAATCTGAAACAGGGCGGATATTCAGATCTGCAATCCCGTAAACATTTAATCTATTGGCGATAACATCCACCAACTCACTTATTTCTGAAGAGGTCAGTTTTTTTTCCTGTGCCTGAACCAATGCTCTTGAACCCCCTGCCAAATCCAGACCCATTTTAAGGTTTGTCTTTGGTATTTCTGAGACAATAATCTCTGGGGCATGGTCTGAAAATAGAATAATCTCAGAATCTTTTGTCTGGAAAAGAATTTTTACACTTTTATTTGAATTAAATTTTCCCTGCACTGCATTTGTAAAATCTTCCATTGTGTTTATTTCTTGCCCGTCAACACCCACAATTATTTGCTCTTGCCTTAATCCCTGCTCAAATGCTGTTGAGTTTGATTCAACACTTGTAACTAAAACTCCTTTTTGAAAAAATGTCGGGGGCATTCCGAAAATTGACAGCAAAGACAAAGCCACTATAATTATCAAAAGCCAGATTTTCCAGGGTAGTTTAGTTTTCATTTCTTTTTCTCCATATACCATTTAAGTATTGAAACATTTGTTATCCAAGTGTTGAGAAGGTCAAACCCAAGACCAATAACCAAGATTGCAAAAATCTGGCTCAGAACTATTGAAAAAGATTTCACGACAATTAAAGCAAAAGTTACAGCCAAGATAGAAGTTAAAGTCATTGTTATCCCTGTTTTAAATGCTCCAAAAATTCTTTGATTTAATTCTCCTTCTTTTCTTTTTAAAATTCTCGTTGTGAGCAAAATATCTGTGTCTACTGAATAACCAATTAACATTAAAAATGCGACAATGCCTGCACTTGACATTTTCATTCCCAAGAGATTTACAAAAACCAAAGTCATTAAAATATCTGCGCAAACAGCAAGGATAACTGCAAGAGAAGGGATAAATGTTCTGAAAATAATAAATACAACTATTGCCATAAAAATAAAGGCAAATAAAATCGCGATTAAAAGTTGCTTGTAAAAACTCTCGCTTAAAGCAGAGCCGGTAAATTCAAAACTGCTGTTTTCTGCATTTAATTCATGTCCAAGATATTCTTCAAGAATTTGTTTTGTTTCTCCTCCTGAAGCTTTTGTCTCAATAATAACTGCTTTTTGTTCTCGTGTGATTAAATCATATATTTCCCTTATATTAAAATCTTCAAATTTTTCTGAAAGAAATTGTTCTAAATCATTAATATCAACTTTTTCATAAACTGTTGCAGAAGTTCCGCCTGTCAGAGAAATATCTTTGTAAATAAAATCCTGATTGTTGGAATAAAATATTCCCATGTAAATCAAGGAAAAAACCAAGAGTGATACTGGAATTAACAATAGTAATTTGTAATACTTATCGTGCCAGTTTTTTTGTTGTGTTTGCATTTTGTTTTTTAAATGCGCGGGCCGGGATTCGAACCCGGGTCATTTGGTTTCTTCAATAAACAATCTTGGAAGCCAAAGATACTGCCACTATACTACCCACGCTTATTATAACATTCAAATATTGTTTAATAAAGTTTACTATGATTTCCAAAATCCATTAACGCGCTCGGCAGGATTTGTGGGTCGCTTCGCTCTTCCGTTGTCCGAAATTTCAGTTTCGAACAAAACCCAAGGCTTCAAATCCATTGACGCGCCTGGAAGGATTTGAACCTTCGACTTCTTCCTTACTTCGGCATTTTGACGGAGTAATGAAAAACTCCGTTTTACTTTAGGAGGGAAGCGCTCTAATCCAGACTGAGCTACAGGCGCATATTTTTAAATGGTATTTTGATTTAAAAAACATGTTGGTTAAAATACTTGGGCTAATTGATTTGGTTATTGGAATAATTCTTGTATTTGGAATCATTGAATATCTCCAAAGCACTTTCCTGATAATTCTGGGTTTAATCCTATTGGCAAAATCTTCATTAGGAATGTTAAAAGATTTTGCAAGCTGGGTTGATTTTATTGGAGGGTTGGTCTTTCTTGTATCAATTATAATTTCTGTTCATCCAGTAATTTCCCTGATTATAGGATTATTGATTCTTCAAAAAGGTCTTTTTAGTTTTTTGTGAATGCGGATGGAAGGATTCGCGGCTCAATGAAATTGAGTCATCCCTTGGGAAACCCGTAGGGTGAGAATATCTTGGATGCGGATGGAAGGATTCGAACCCACGTAGACACTAAGCCAACGCCTCTTGAGGGCGTCCCGTTTGACCACTCCGGCACATCCGC
>CBDVES010000068.1:0-4303 GCA_965373065.1 uncultured archaeon
CCCCCCCCCACCCCACACCCACCACACAAACAAAACCATGACTCAAAATTATTAAAAGAGTTTATTTTAAAAAAATGATAAAAAAGAAAATAAAACTTTATTCAATAGAAAATAGAGATGATTTTAATTATTATGTTTTTGATAAAGAGCAAGAAGTGGTAGAATCTCTTTCTAAAATTTTTGATGGTTTTGGAGTTGAATTGTATTTGAGGGAGGAATATAAAACAAAAGGCGGGAAATGGAAGTCTCGTAAAATAGATTTTGGGAAGTATTATGATGTGTGCGAAAATTTTGTGAGTTATAAATATCAAAATTTTGAGGGGAAGATATTTTATGGTAAGGAAAGAATATTTGTGATTGTTCATTGTTCTCAGAAATTAAGATTAAAGTTTAATGAAGAACTTGATAAAATTTCAATTATGCCAAAACCAAAAAAATGTAAACCAATAGAAAAATGAAAACCCAACAAAAACTTAAAAAATATCTTGAGGAAATTAAAAAAAATAATAAATCTGGAAAAAACATAAATGCGATTTTAGAAATTAATCCTGATGTTTTGGCAGAATCTAAAAAATCTGGAAAACTTGCGGGCAGGGTAATTGCTGTGAAGGCGAATATTAATGTTAAGGGTTTGCATACGTCGTGTGGTTCTAAAGTTCTTGAAAATTATAAGGCAGGTTATGATGCAACTGTGATTAAGAAAATTAAGGATGAGGGAGGGATTATTTTGGGAATGGCGAATTGTGATGAGTTTGCGTGTGGGAGTTCTGGTGAGACTTCTGCTTTTGGTGCTACGAAAAATCCTGTTAACACTAAATTAATTACAGGGGGTTCGTCGTCGGGAAGTGCGGCTGGTGTGGCTGCTGGTTTTTGCGACATGGCTTTAGGAAGTGATACTGGAGGAAGCATCAGGGCTCCTGCAAATTTTTGTGGGGTTGTTGGTGTTAAGCCAACTTATTCAAGTGTTTCAAGATATGGGTTGATTGATTTAAGTATGAGTTTGGATCAGATTGGTGTAATTGCAAAAAATGTTTCAGATGTTGCTCTTTTGTTGAGTGTGATTCAAGGAAAAGATGAACAAGATTCAATTTCTCAGAAAAGCAAAAAATTGAATTTAAGTGAAATTGAAAAGACGCCGAAAAATGTTACTGTTGGTGTTTTGGATTTTCCAATAAAAAACAAAGAGATACAAAAGTTAGTTGATGATAAAATTAAAGAAACAGTTAAAAAATATGGCTGGAAAGTTAAGAAGATTAAACTTGATTATCTTGATTTAGCAATTGCAACTTATTATCCTTTGGTTTATGTTGAGTTTTTTTCTGCGACCCGAAGATTTGATGGAAGAAGATATGGAAAAAAAATTGAATATGCCTGTGGTCCTGAAGTTATGAGAAGAATTTTAGGGGGGAGTGAAATTTCCAAGGCAGAGCATCATGGCAGGTATTATCATTTGGCATTAAAAGCAAAGAAATTAATTGAGGATGAGTTGGCTAAGGCGTTTAAAGGCACCCAACCAAGTAGGTCTGGGAGAGGGTGTACCCCGCAAGGGGGCATTGATTGTATTGTTTCACCTGTTTGTCCTAAGCTGCCACACAAGATTGGCGAGAAGATTTCTGTTGAAGATATGTATTCTTATGATGCACTGACAATTCCGCATAATCTTTATGGTAATTGTGCTTTGAGTTTGCCTGTTGGAAAAATTGATGGAATTCCTGTTGGAATGCAGATTGCTTGTGATAGATTTCAGGATGAAAAGATGTTGAGGATTGCGAGGGCGGTTGAGAAGTTGAGAGATTGAATTAATTCAAAAGTAGTTACAAATAGAAAGATTTATAAAGTTCAGATCTCTAATTTTTTTATGAGTAAAAGAATGTACGCTCAAGATGAACTAGATAGTATAGTTAGAACTAAATTAAAAGAAAAAGAGGAAGCATAGGATAGAATAAATCATAAAATAGTTTCAGGAGGATTCAGTTTTTGTTCTTTTTTTATGGGGGGGCTTATAAATTTTCCTTATAGTACTTTAGAAGGGGACTCTATTTTTTTCGCTGGTTTAATTCCTATAGCAGGCGCATTGAGTGAGTTAACCAACCCAGATAATAAAAAATTTAAAGATAAAACTATGGGTGCGTTAGAAGGGATTGCAAAGAAGACAAGTTATGCAGCAATAATCCCGACATTCTTGAAAGGAGCAGAAATTTACAATACACAAATAGAGCCCCTGTTAACTGATGCTTATAGTCAATATCAAAATTATGTTGATTTTTTTATTGATAAAATTTTTTAACTTATGTTAATAAAGAATAATCAGATAACTTTTATTATATTTAAATAACAGAACATAATTTATCAATTTAAGTTTTCAATCACAATAATCCTTATAAAATTCTTTTTTATTTTTTAGTTATGAAATATGATAAAAACCAAACTCATTATGTGACTGCCACAGTAATTCTTGTCAGGGACGGAAAATTCCTGATAACTAAAAGAGCAAATTGGGAAAAGGCGTTTCCTGAAAAATGGACAGTGCCAGGTGGAAAACTTGAGGTTTTGGATTATGCTTTAAGGGAAAAAGACACTTCTTCGCACTGGTATAATGTTTTGGAGGATTTAGCAAAAAAAGAAGTTAGAGAAGAAGTTGGTTTGGAGATGAAAAATATTAATTATGTTACAAGTTTGGTTTATATTCGCTCAGATAATATTCCGTCGTTAATAATTAGTTTATGGGCTGAACCTGTTGGAGAGGTCCTCGACGGACATGACTCCTCAAAGGATGACTCTGGTGAGCCTTCTGGTGAGCCTAAGATTAAACTATGCAATGCTTTGACAGAATATAAATGGGTTAGTTTAGAAGAGGCAAAAAATTATGATTTGATTGAAGGGATTTATGAAGAATTGGAAATTTTAGATAAGAAACTTAATACAGGGAAAATGGATGAATGGAAAAAACCACCTCAAAATTTTTAAAACAAGTTTGATTTAATTTTACATGCAAGTTTATGTTATTTCTGGTGGTCCTTGCACTGGTAAAACAAGTGTAATGGATGAATTAAAAAATCAAGGATTTGTAATTTTTGAAGAAGTCGCGAGGGAAGTAGCAGAAACAGATAAAAGATTTATTGGAAAATCAATTAATGAAATAGACAAGCAAGAATTTCAAGATAAAATATTAAAAGTTCAGATGAAACAATTTGAAAAATTAAAAAAAGTCAAAGGCAAAATATTTTTAGACAGGGGTGTGGGAGATGGTTTGGTTTATTATAAATTAAATAATTTGAAAATTCCAAAGAGTATTTATGATTGTTTTTCAGAATTTAATTATAAAAAAGTTTTTATTTTAGAAACTTTGGATTTTTATGAACAGGATGATTTAAGACAGGAAAATGAAGATGAATGTAAAAAAATTCATGAAACAATAATAAAAACATATAAAGAGTTTGATTGTCGTATTTTAATAGTGCCTTTTATGAGTGTGAAAAAAAGAGTGGAATTTATCCTGGATAATCTGTGAGTTGCAAAATCTTTAAAAACTACTCGCTGTTTTTTATTTTATGGAAATAGATGGTCTTGAACTTAAATGGCTGGGGCATGCAGGTTTTTTAATAAAATCTTCCACACCACTGGCGTACCCCGATAAATCTTCTACGACACCACAGGCGTACCCCGAGAGCATACGCTCTACAAAGGGCAAGATTTCTACTAAGGGCAAAGTGATTTATATTGACCCTTATAATATTAAAGATGATTCTGAAAAAGCGGATTTGATTTTGATAACTCATAGTCATTATGACCATTGCAGTATCGCTGATATTAAAAAAATTATTAAGCAAAGGACAAAAATTTTTATGACTGCAGACTGCCAAAGCAAGATAGCAAGGTTTGATGTTGGGATTAAGATGAAGATTGTTGAGCCAGGGCAGGAGTTTGTTTTTGGGAATATTAAAATATCTACTTTGCCTGCTTATAATATTGACAAACCTTTTCATGCTAAGGATGAATTTTGGGTTGGATATTTAATAAAGATAAATAATGTTTTTATTTATCATGCAGGTGATACTGATGTTATTCCTGAAATGCAAAAACTTACTGGTTATAAACAATCCGGAAATAAATTTGTTGCTTTGCTTCCTATTGGGGGAAGATTTACTATGAGTGCAGAAGAAGCTGTAGAAGCGGCAAAATTAATAAAACCATGGCTGGCAATTCCAATGCATTATGGAAGTATTGTCGGAACAGAAGATGACGCCAAGGAATTTTGCGAGTTGTGTGAGGAGGAAAATATTAATTGCAAGATTTTGGAGAA
>CBDVES010000069.1:0-4226 GCA_965373065.1 uncultured archaeon
ATCTTAAGTTAAATATTAATTGGTGATAAAATGAATAAAAAAGCTCAAGGGTTAAGTACTAATGCTATTATATTAATTGTGTTAGGAGTAATTGTTTTGGTAATTCTTGCAATTGGTTTTTTTGCTGGATGGGAAAAAATAGCACCGTGGATAAAGCCAAGTAATAATGTTCAAACAATTGTAGATGCTTGTAGCATGGCTTGTTCTACAAATAGTATTTATGATTTTTGTTCTGTTAAGAGAGATTTGAAAGATGAGGATGGAACTTTGAAAGATGTAACTTGTTATACATTGTCTTTAGATGATAATCTTAAAAAATATGGCATTGACCAATGTAGTGTTGATTGTAAATCTTCTTTAGAATGTGCTGAGTGGAAATATAAAGATAAAGAGGGAAATGATAAAAATATTGTGGTGGGAGGAGTAGAGCAAACAAGTCAAATGGCTTCAACAAATTATTGCATTGTATCTTAATCTCTCTCAAAAATTATTTAAATCAAATTTCTTATTATTAATAATGGAATACGCATGTTCTCAAAAGAGAAAGACAAGAAAATATAAAAAAAATGAAAAGAAAAAATATCCTTATAAGAGGGGCGGGAAGTTTAGGACAGGGAATGTTTCTAAAAAGAAAAAATAATTTTATAAATCAAGTTTTCTTGTTTTTTTTATGAATAAGCAAAATAAATTTTCCATATCATTTTATAAATAAAATGCTAAAGCAAATCAGCCACCAAGTAGGTGGTCCGTGGGAAGTAGGTCTGGAGGAAGATTTTCATTATCCCTTAAAACGAGAGGTATCTTTCAAATGATAGAGGTGATTTTTTTAATTGTGCTGGCATTGGTCTGGATTGTTTTTGCAGTTGTGCAGGATTTGCGAAGCCGTGAAGTGGCGAACTGGCTGAATTTTTCTTTGATAATTTTTGCTTTGGGATTTAGATTTTTTTATTGTTTGTTTTCTGAAACTGGTTTTCAATTTTTTTACCAGGGTTTGATTGGGCTTGGAATTTTTTTTGTCCTTGGAAATCTGTTTTATTATGGAAGAATGTTTGCAGGAGGGGACGCGAAGTTGATGATTGCCCTCGGGGCTGTACTGGGTTTTTCTGAAATTTTTTCTGTGAATGTTAAAATTTTTAGTTTATTCTTTTTAGTATTTTTAATTTCAGGGGCTGTTTATGGTTTGGGGTGGAGTGTGTTTTTGAGTGTTAAGAATTTTAAAGAATTTAAAAAACATTTTTCTAAGATGTTGAAGAAAAACAGGAAGTTGTCTTATATTATTCTTGCTTTTGGATTTGCCTTGATGATTTTTGGGTTGAGAGATAATTTACTTTTGTTAATAGGAGGATTGGTTTTTATTTTGCCTGTTTTATATGCTTATGCAAAAGCAGTTGATGAGGCTTGCATGATTAAGAAAATTAAAGCAAGTGAACTGACAGAGGGTGATTGGTTGTATAAAGATGTTAAGGTTGGCAGGAAATTAATTAAGGCGAAGTGGGACGGAGTGAGCAAAAAAGAAATTGGGTTGATAAAGAAGAAGTTGAGAATTGTTAAAATAAGACAGGGGATTCCTTTTACACCGGTTTTTTTAATTAGTTTTTTGGCTGTAATTTATTTTTGGTTTACTGGGAAGTTTGAAGGATTTTGGTTTTTGATTTAGAAATATTTATATAGTTTCTTAATTTTTATTTATTATGACAATAGATTCTGTTTATAGAGAATGGTATTTTCCAGTCAAAAAAGTAAATCTTGAATTTGAAATTGAAAAAAGTTTTTTCAAAATACATGGTTTTTTTGAAAAGCAAAAGTGGAATTCTCTTTATAGTTTGTCTAGATATTATCTGAAAGACAATCATCCCAGAATGTTTAATTTATTAAAAAAACTTGGAGTTTCTGAGCCTTATTCTTCCTCAGATATATTTCAAGATTAATTATTTAAGGAATTCTTCTCGGAAGTACCGCCTCACTATGTTCCCGGCACGAGAACTTCTCATTAATTCTTATTAAGGAACTCTTTTTGGAAGCCACAAATTTTCTTTTATTTTTTTTACTCTGGGTTTTTTGACAGAAGGAATTTTCTTTTTTACTTCAAGTTGTTTTTGCAATTTCATAAGTTCTTCTGGTTTTGCCTGTTGTCGTTGGGAATCAAGAGTTTCATTTTCATACACAGGAAGAATATTAATTATCTCATGCCCAAATAAATTTGAAGAAGAAATTGCAATGTCTTTAGGCTTGAATTTTGTTTTTATTTTTTTTGCAATTTTTTTTGCAAGAGAAAAACTTGTTTTAGGAAGTTTTTCTGAAGAAGAAATATGCTCTTTTGGAATTATTATTACATGAGCTTTTGAGATTGGATTAATTTCCAGAATGGCAACTGCGTCTTTGTTTTCATCTATTTTATAAGACTGGACTTCTCCAGAAACAATTGAACAAAAAATGCATTTAGTTTGTTGTTGAAGGTCTTGTCCTTGTTTAATTAGTTTGTTTTGTTTTAAAAATTCTTCAAGTTGTTCAGGATTCATGGCAAGGATATTTTTTTTAATCTCGTCTTTATTCGGAATATTAGATTGCTCAAGCTGAGAAATAAGTTGCTGTTTTATTTGCTGGATTTGTTCTTGTGGTAGCATGGTTGAAGGAAAGAAGGTTGTTTTAAATAATTATTTGTTTTTTAGGGGGGCTGTATTTTATTAAAGTTTCCAAAGAGGATTTCCTCTTTCTTTTTTTCCAGTTAGAGGATTAATAAAATAATTGCTATTGCTTGAATTATTATTTTTCTTTTTATTTTTTTGTGCAATGAGTTTCTTATCTTCTCGTGTTTTTAATTGATGACAATTTGCACATAAACCCTGCATATTTGAAATATTATCTTTGCCACCCAATTTTAATGGTATGATATGGTCAAAATGATTTCTTATGTTAATAAGGATCCTTTTCCCATTGTGTATTTTCTTGCAATCTTTACCGGCACATAATCCTTTCTGCCTTTGTAAAATCTTATCTTTATCATATGAGTAAACTGTTCCTCTTTTAGTTTTTTTCTTTATGGGATTACCATAAATATCGTGGGTAATTTCATTACCAAAAATATCTTTTGCCATTATATATTTATAGAAAGAACATACTTATAAAGTTTTCTTGTCCGTTTTACTTTCAAATATCTTTACTATCCCTTCTCATTCAATCATCACAAAAATCTTTTTGACTGTAATGTTTTTTGTTATTTTTTTCATTGCATCAACAAAAATGTTTTCATATTCTGGCGAAGTTTCAATTATTCCTGGGGCGATTATTTTTCCAGAGTATTTTTTTATTAAACCATATTTTCCGGCTTTGCCGTTTAATAAATAATTAAATCTGACTTTGTCTTTTTTTTCCAGATGTTTTAAAGAATAAGTGATTCTTAATTTTGGGGTTAGTTCAAATCTTTTTGAGAATTCGTGTTTATAGATTAAACTTTTTCCGTAGAATAAGATTGCTTGTTTTGCAAAATTTCCTTTATCAAATAAAGAATATAAATCAAAGGATTTTATGTGGACAGGAATGTCTGTCATTTTTTTGATTTGGTTTTTTATTTTTTGAGATTCTTCAAGCTGTTTTTTTAAAGGTATTTTTTCAAATATCACTGCTATGTCCATGTCCCTTGGTTTTGCATTTTCCATTACTGAAGAGCCGTATTGGATTATATCAAACACGTCCTTATTATAATTTAATTTTATTTTTTTTAGCCATAGTTTTTGCATCTTCTCTGATTACTCCTGCAAGTTCTTTGCTCATTTTCTGAATATAACTGTCCTGATAAAACGGGAAATCTTTGTCAAGTAAATTATAAATTTTAGGAAATTTTATTTGTGTAAGTCTAAATCTTTCTGTGTGAGAGGAAGGGGTTTTGCCAAGTAATTTAAGAAGATATAAATCAATAAGCGCAGTTAATGCTTTGAAATACAGGATTACACATGAATTGTAATTCCCTTTTTTTAATCCTTGTTCAGCAAAATTAAAATATTCTCTGGCTGTTTGTATTAATATTTCTTTTTTTTCGTTCATACATTAAGAAAAGAATTCTTATTTTTAAATTTTTCTGGTTAGGTAAGAAAAACAATAGTTCTTATATGGTAAGAAAATGCTTCTAAAATAAAGGATTTTTCTTACTTTGTAAGATTTATCCAAAAGACCCAAACTAAGCCATTGAAAAGCCGTTATTAATTATCTAATTTTGTCTCTTAGCCAAA
>CBDVES010000070.1:0-4146 GCA_965373065.1 uncultured archaeon
TATTAAAAATAATAAACAAATTCAAAAACCAAAAAATTTTAGTTATCGGAGATTTAATTCTTGACAAATATGTTGAAGGGGAAGTTGAAAGAATAAGCCCAGAAGCCCCGGTCATGATTGTGAACAAAACATCAGAAAATTATTTATTGGGAGGCGCTGCAAATGTGGCAACAAACATCACTTCTCTTTCTGGAAACGCAACACTAACAGGATTTATCGGCAAAGACAATGAAGGAAAAAAAATTATAGAACTCGCAGAAAAAAGAAGAATTAAATTAATCCCGGAATACATTTCAAGAACAACAAAAAAAACAAGAATCACCTGTCAAAATCAACCTCTGCTAAGAATTGACGACGAAGATATATCTCCTAAATATTTTAGCCCAGACATAATAAACCAAGAAATAAACAAAGCCAACTTAATTATAATTTCAGATTATGGAAAAGGCACTATAACTTCTGATTTAATGAAATTGTTGGAAAACAAAAAAACAATTGTAGACCCAACACCAAAAAATAAATCGCTTTATTCCGGGGTTTTCCTAATGACTCCGAATACAAAAGAAGCTCTAAAAATGGCTTCTTGTCTTGATGTATATCAGGCAGGAGAAAAACTAAAAAAAGAATTATTAACAAATATAATTATCACAAAAGGTAAAGAGGGCATGAGTATTTTCAACAAAGGTCAAAGAGATATTCCCACTTATGCAAAAGAAGTTTATGATGTTACAGGGGCAGGAGACACTGTAATTGCAACCCTTGGCTTGGCACTTGCATCAGGAGCAGATTTAAATCAAGCCGCTATAATAGCAAACTATGCAGCAGGAATAGTTGTAGCTAAACGCGGAACATCACGTGCAAACCTCTCTGAATTAAAGGCACAACTTTTAAAATAAAACAAAAGCTAATCGCCCACAAAACAAAAACATTATAACTATCAACCACTCTACTAAAATATGAAAATAAAAATTATTTTAGAACCTCAAGAAGAAGGAGGATATACTGTTTATGCTCCATCAATACAAGGATGTATTTCTCAAGGCGAAACAAAAGCAGAATCTATAAAAAATATAAAAGAAGCCATTGAATTATGTCTTGAAGTTGACCAATATACTCCTAAATTAAATAAAAACAAAACAGAAACAATAAAAATATCAATATGAAAAATGAATAAACTAATATCCCGCGGTGCAGAAGCAAAAATTTTTCTCTCAAATAATTTCATCATAAAAGACAGAATAAAAAAATCTTACAGAATCCCAGAACTTGATGAAAAAATCAGAAAACACAGGACAAAATCAGAAGCAAAACTTCTTATCAAAGCTTCTGAAATAATAAATTCTCCAAAACCCTTTTTTGAACCGCAAGTAAGTTTTAAGATAAAAATGCCTTTTATTAAAGGAAAAAAACTTTCAGAACACCTTGATAAATTTTCTCTTGCAAAACAAAAACAAATCTGCAAACAAATCGGGGAAAATATTGCAAAACTTCATGAACAGGATATTATCCACGGGGATTTAACAACTTCAAATATGATATTAAAAAAAGATAAAGTTTTCATAATTGATTTTGGATTAGGTTTCATAAGCAGAAAAATAGAAGACAAAGCAGTTGATTTGCATTTACTCAAACAAGCACTGGAAGCAAAGCATTTTAAACATTGGGAAGTTTTATTTGAAAAAATAAAAAACACCTACAAAAAATATTCAGAATCTAAAAAAGTTTTCAACCAATTAATTAAGGTTGAAAAACGAGGACGATATAAACACTAATTTTATCTAAGATATTTTGGCAATAATTTCTTCAACATTAACTATGCATTCTTTTTTTAGTAAATGCCTGACGCAATCTAAAAGCCATAATCCTATGAGGGAAATTCTTTTTTAATATTTTTAAATTATCCTCAATCATTTTTCTTCTTTCTTTAGTGTTTGTAACTACTTCAATTGTTTTAGAAAGAGCTTGCTCATCAATTTCATATTTATCTAAAGTAACCATATTCAACCTGTATTTCTCAATATCTTTTTTAAAAACAGGATATTTATAAATAACCGGAATCAAACCAGATGCTAATACCTCTAATAAATTATTCCCAAAACCTTCCACCTCGCTAAAAAATGTTGAAAATCCTTTTAGTTTTGCAAAAACTTTAGGATAATCCTCAAAAACAAGTGTAGTTTTATCAAAATAATCCTCTGCAAAAACTAAAAACACCCTGCACTCTGGATATGTTTTAGACAATCTTTGATTTAATTTCATCAGCTTTCTCTTTATCCTTCTCTCCACGCTATCCCGCTGTCCAGATACTAAAAAATAAATAGCCCGAACATCTTTTTTCCTTTTAAGTTTGTAAATCAATTCATAACAATATCTTAATGCAAAATCAATTCTCTTTCTGTCTAAAATCCTGGTATGCTGCAGACAAAATAAAACTTCTGGAAACCTTAATCTATGTTTCTTCAGCAATTCTTTTACTTTAAAATCTTTGATAAACTGTTTAACCTTTCCATTAAAATCTCTGGATTTTAAATCATTAAAAGATTTAATAAAAGTATCTGTGGTGTTATAAACAACATTTTTGTTAAGTGATATTTGTTTTGAAAAATCTGGTTTTATTTTGTCAAGTCTTGTAAAATACTTCTTGGCTCTTTCAATCTGAAGGCTGTTTATAAAAATAATATACTCCACATATTTTCCTGGAACCCCTTCTAATAAATATTGCTCAATGTCATTTGCAGGATTTTGAAAACTCTTTCTCTCTAAATGTGAATCATGCCACCAGAGAATATATTTCGGAGTTTTTTTACCCCTCTTAACAAGATCCCTATAATGCCTGGACAAGGCAATACTGCTGATGAAATTAATTGGATGTGAAGAATTATGAACAACAAGTATATCAATTTTATTCTTCTCAATAAAATCCCCAATATCTTTTTTTGCATGCTCTAATGTTTTCTCTATTTTTTCACTTTTAGACCCTCCATAACCTTTGTGATAATATCTTAACATTAATCTGTTAACCGGATGCCCGTCCCATAAAATTTCTTTCTCAGAAATTTGAGGAGATTTATATTTAGATTTCCCAACTAAATAAAAAATATTTTTTTTAGGAATTTTAAGATATTTTGTCATCACATGCTCAACCTGCGACATAACAATAGAAACCCCGTCGGAAAATCCAAACTGAGAATGCAAAATTCCGTATCTTAAATTTGGGATATCCTCTTTTTTAAATTGCTTAAATACATTCAGCATAAAGAAAATAAAAAAACCTAAGTATAAAAAGATATAGCAAACTAAAATTTATCTTTTAAAAAATATATAATCACTTCTTCCTGCTACTAAAACCAACCTTGCCTTCAAAAGCTCTTAAAACTTCTAAGGGAATTCCAAAAATAACAGTATTACTCTTATCACTGCTTAAATCATTCAGAGTTTGTAATGTTCTAAGATGCAATGCCCCGGAAGAGCTTGCCAATGTCTTTGCTGCTTTCGCAAGATTATTTGAAGCAATAACCTCGCCTTCTGCCTTGATTATAACAGCCCTCTTTTCTCTTTCTGCTTCAGCCTGCTTGCCAATAACCCTCTTCATATCTTCAGCCAAAGTAATATCTTTAAGTTCAACAGAGCTAACTTTAATTCCCCAAGGGTCTGTCTCTTTATCAATCACATTTCGGATACGCTCAGAAATTTCTTCTCTCTTGCTCAACAACTCATCTAACTCAACTTCTCCAACAGAACTTCTCATAGTAGTCTGAGCCAACTGCGAAATTGCATACTTAAAATTCTCAACTTCCAAAACTACTTTCTCGGAATTAACAACCTTATAATACAAAACAGCATTAATACCCACAGTAATATTATCTTTTGTGATAGATTCCTGGTGAGGAACATCAACAACCTTAACTCTTGTATCAACCCTTTGCCAGGACTGGATAATCGGAACAACAATTCTTAACCCTGGTTTTATTACTCCAGAATATTTACCAAGTGTAAACCTGACTCCTCTTTCATACTCCTTCACAATTTTTAATCCGGAAAAAATTAGCAAAATTATTGCTCCAATTACATAAGAAATTAATACCATAAAATATAAAGAAAAAACATGTATTTAAAGGTTCTTAAAAATATAAAAATCCAAAAAAA
>CBDVES010000071.1:0-4019 GCA_965373065.1 uncultured archaeon
TAAAGTTTTGTGAGAATTAGTTAAAGTAGTTGCAATTGTAAAGGAGTTACAAATAGAAAGGTTTAAAAGATTGGGAAATTTCTAAAAATAATGAAAGGACATACTCCTCATAGTTTAGAATACCTGCCAATTATTAGCGATGGTGCTATAAAACACTACACTTGTAATGCTCCTTCCCAATGTGTGTTGGATAAATTTGGGGTAAAAAGTATTGGAGACAAATTTGGATGTGCAAATTTAAGGGAAGTTGTAGAAATTCCATTAAGATTCTATGAATCTCAAGGTTTTAAGATGACTCAAGATAAGTTTCAATTAATATTAAATTTAGAGATCTTAATAAAGAGGTTAAGTTAAAATGAAAAGAATATATTTTTCATATAATGAATTTACAAATGAATATTATTTAGACGAAGGTTCTTTTGCTAAGAATAGGAGATTCCTTAAATTTAATGGTTCAAAAAATTCTCTTAAAAAATTTTTCCAAGAAATAAATCCCAAAAGAAAAACTGATTTATTTGTGGATTCACAGATTCCTAAAGAGATTATAAAAAATATAGAAAAGATGTTTAAAGGAACTAAAATAAATTTGAAATTAGAGAATTTTTAAAAGAATTTTGTTTGTATTCACAGAATTTGAAAAATAAAAATGATTTATTCTTATACAATTAGATTAAATAATTATTAAACTGAATTTTATTAATTTCCAATTCTGAAAAATATTATAAACCATCTTTCTTTATTTGTTTTATGGATTATAAAAAATTAGAATTTAAATGCGGGCTTGAAATTCATCAGCAGCTTGATACTAAAAAATTATTTTGTAATTGTCCTTCGCTGTTAAGAAAAGACGAACCTGATTTTGAAATTACAAGAAAATTGCATGCTGTTGCAGGGGAGTTTGGAGAAGTTGATGTTGCGGCGAAGCATGAAATGGGAAAAGATAAAGAATTTGTTTATCAGGGTTATGATTCCACTTGTTTGGTGGAGTTAGATGAGGAGCCGCCGCATGAGATGAATAAGGAATCTTTGAAAATTACGTTACAGATAGCACTTTTGTTAAATTGTAAGATTGTCCCAATAACGCAAATTATGAGAAAGACTGTTATTGACGGTTCAACTACTTCTGGATTTCAAAGGACTGTTTTAATTGCAAGAGATGGTTATCTGGAAACAGGACAAGGGAGAGTTGGAATTGATTATATTTATTTAGAAGAAGATGCTGCGAGAATTGTTGAGAGGGGAAAAGAGAAGACAATTTACAAGTTAGACAGATTGGGCATTCCCCTTGTGGAGATTGTTACGGCTCCTGATGTGAAAACTCCTGAACAGGCAAAAGAAGTTGCACTTGAGATTGGGAATGTTTTAAGAAGTGTTAAGGTTAAAAGAGGGCTTGGCACAATCAGGCAGGATGTTAATGTTTCTATTCGTGGAGAAAACCGGGTTGAAATTAAAGGAATGCAGAATATGAATGTTTTTATCCAGGCAATTGAAAATGAAATTAAACGGCAGAAAAAATTATCTGATAATAAAAAACCTGCTGAGATGGAAGTTCGAAATGTTTTGCCTGATGCGACGACAAAATTTATGAGACCTTTGCCAGGGAGTGCAAGAATGTATCCTGAAACAGATTTGCCTTTGCTGAAGATTTCAAGAGATTTAATTAATGAAATTAAAAAAACTTTGCCTAAACTAAGAAGTGAAATTGAAAAGGAGTTGAGAAGCAAAGGATTAAATCACGAGATGATTAAATTGTTGTTTAAGCAAAACAAACTTGAAGAGTTTAGAGAACTTTTAGCGATTGTAAATAAACCTCAGTTAATAGCAAAGATTCTTTTGATTTTTCCAAAAGAGATTGCAAGTCATAAAAAAATAAAGCTTTTGGAAGTTGAATCTAAAATTGAAGATTATGTAGGAGATGTTTTGGGTTTGGTTGCAAAGGGAAAACTTTCTGAATCTCAAATTAAACATGTTTTGGAGAAGATTGTTAAAGGAAAAAGTTTTAAGCAGACTGTTGTATTTGAAAAACAAGATGTTAATTTTATTGAAGAAAAAATTATGAAAATTATTAAGGAAAAACCAGGGCTTTCTGAGAAAGCTTATATGGGTCTTGTGATGAAAGAGTTTAAAGGAAAAGTTGATGGGAAGACAGCGATGGAGATAATTGGGAAGTATGTTGAATAAAAAATAATGAAATTGTAATATTATTTGTTGTTTTGGAATGGATGGACCATAAAACTTATGAACGAAGATTTAAATATTAAAGATTTTTCTTATAATCATGGATTTAAAAAAACTACATGAAAAAAGAGTTCTTGTAAAAGATGTTTTTTCTAAAAGTAAAAGAAATGTTGAGGTTGCTGGTTGGGTTTCTAATACTCGCGGGCTTGGGAAGATTAGGTTTCTTTTGTTAAGAGATGTTTCAGGGATTATTCAGGTTACTGCTGTGAAAGGAAAAGTTGATGATGAAATTTTTCAAAGAATAGATGATGTTTCTCGGGAGTCTGTTGTTTATGTTAAGGGTGTTGTGAAAGATTCAAAGCAGGCGCCTGGGGGAAAGGAAATTGTGCCGGAGGAGTTTGAAGTTTTGAGTTCTGCAGAAGAGCTGCCGATTGATGTTTCTGAACATTCAAAAACAGAACTGCCAAAGAGACTGGATTATCGGTGTTTGAGTTTGAGGACAAAAAAATCACAAGCTATTTTTAAAATACAATCTGCTTTGTTGGGGGGGATGCAGGATTTTTTAAATAAGAAAGGATATCTGCAGGTTTTTACTCCTTGTTTAATGGGTGTTGCTTCTGAATCAGGTAGTGAGGTTTTTGAAGTAAAATATTTTAACCAGAAGGCATTTTTAAGACAGGACCCTCAATTACACAGGCAATTAACAATTCTTGGAGGTATAGAAAAAATTTATGATATTGGAGCGAGCTGGAGGGCGGAAAAGAGTCACACGCCCCGTCATTTAACAGAGCACAGAACAATCGCAGTTGAATCTGCTTTTATTGATGATGAACAAGATACCATGAGATTGGAAGAGCAGGTAATTATTGCGGGAATTAAAAGAGTTGTTGAAACTTGCAAGGAAGAGTTGAAATTATTTGAATTGGAAAATAAAATCAAAGTTCCTAAAATACCTTTCCCAGAGATTAAATTCCCGGATATTTATGATATTCTTGGGAAGAAAGGAAAAGAATTATATGGCGAGGATTTAGACAGAGAAGCTGAAAAAATGATTTGGGAATATGTCCAGAAAAAATATCCTGGATGTGATTTTTATTTTTTTAATGGGTTCCCTCATAAGGTAAAACCTTTTTATGTTATGGAAGGTGATGGAAAAAATAAAAAATGGGCTAAGAGTGTTGACTTGAATTTTCGGGGAATGGAAATGTCTTCCGGAGGACAGAGAGAACACAGGTATGATTTTTTAATGAAAAATATAAAAGACAGAAGAGTAAATCCTAAATCTGTGGAATGGTTTACAAAATTTTTCAAATATGGTGTTCCAACGCACGGAGGTTTTGCAATAGGAATAGAGAGATTAACAATGGTCTTATTGGGATTGCAGAATGTGCGGGAAGCTGTGTTGTTTCCGAGGGATACAGAGAGGTTGGTGCCTTAAAAATTTGAACAGAAAGGTTTATAAATAACCCAGTTATTATTAAGACATTATAAATTTTAACTTGGTTATATCTAGACTTTAAAATGTATATTGAAAGATTTTTGGAAAAAAAGATTGAGAAATATTTAAATAAAAAAGAAATAATTGCAATAGTTGGAGCAAGGCAGTGTGGAAAGACAACTTTAATGAAACATGTTTTTTTAACTTTAAAAAAAGCCCAGTTTATTAGTTTTGAAGACAGAGATGTTCTGGAACTTTTTTCAAAAGATATAAAGGCTTTTGCAGATACTTATGTTAAAAATGTTCATTATTTATTTATTGATGAGTTTCAATATGCAAAACAAGGAGGCAAACAATTAAAATATCTTTATGATTATTTTGACACAAAAATAGTTATTTCAGG
>CBDVES010000072.1:0-3957 GCA_965373065.1 uncultured archaeon
AGCCCCGAACCCGGCAAAAACAAACACAAACCCAATCTTAAGCACACTAAATATTGAATTTTTAATTAAAACAAATTTTGCACTTCTAAACGCAACAAAAATGCTTTCAATTAAAGAACTTAAACCTGCAACAACCATGAAAAATATAAAACTAAAACTCAAAAGCAAATTCTCCTGAATAAACAACAACCGAGGAGAAAACCTGCCCAGCCCAAGAATAAACAAAGTAGAAACAACAACACTAACAATAGCAACCAAACTAAAACAAGTATTCATATAATGACTTTTTCTCTTTGCCTTTCCTAAATACCTTATCAACCCAATATTCAAACCAAGAACACTGAACCCAACAATTAAACCCATCACAGAAATAATTGTCGTCGCCAAACCAATTTCCTCAACACTAAACAACCTTGTACAAATCATCCAGAAAAGAAATCCTAAAACTGCCATGATTCCCGTCGAGACCATTAAGTAAAGTGCATTTCTATATAAGGAGTCGTTTATTATTTTTTTGATTAGTTTTATCATTAATATATTTTTAATTTAGTATTTAAAAAATGTGTGTTTAGGTTAATTTAGTTTTTATTAACTAAAAACCTTTAATATTATTATGATTAGTTACACCCAACCCCAAAAAACTTCAGATTTATTATTAACTACATTTTATTAATCCTGCGTTAGCAGACAATTTGTTTTAATTATACACTTTGTAAGTTTCCCTGATATTTTAATAACTTTTATTAAGATAGTTTATTTGATATTTTTATGAAAATTAGAATTTACAAAGAGTATAAACGATTTAGACTTTTGTTATTTTTTATAATTGGAGCAAGTTTAATCTTAGGTTTAGTACTCAATGAAAAAATAAATATTTATCCTGATTGGCAAGAACCTTTTCACATATCCTTCAATATATATGATGGCGATACTCATTGTTTAAAAAGTGATTACCTCGACATATCTATTGACACTATTAGCAAAATAGCAACTATAAAATTTAATCTCTATAAGGACGATTATTGTAATGAATCTCCAAAGGGCAAAATTATAGTAAGTATAACTAATGCTAATCTTTCTAAACCAAAGGGCATAGAAAATTTATATTTTTTAAATGAAACAAAACTTGATAGTTATGAGATAATTCTTAATACACAAAATATGGAAGATAAACAATATAATGTTATAATTGAAGGAAAAATCTTAGATAAATTTTATAGAAATTATTTTATTAGAAACAATAATAGACAAATTATTAATTTTGTTAAATTCAGTTACGATAATAAAAAATATGATTGTGACAATTGTTTTTTTCTTTATGAAGGTGATTTAACTGATAAAGGAAACATCCCAATATTACGAAATAAAAATATAGATGAGAAAGAATATTACTTCGAAAAAGAAAATTTTGTGTTATTCAGTTTTTACCCAGAACTTAAAAAGAGGGTTTTGTGGAAAAATTCTTTACGCAGTTTAATAATCTCTTTAATTGCGGGGATATTTTTATTTCTTTTGGGAGAAATTATTTGGAAAAAAAGAACAAATAACTCTCAATAAACTCCTTCTGGGCATTCAATTTTATTTAATTCAAATTCTTTTTTATTAAAATTTTCTTTACACCAACTTTCTTTAAGAGTTTGGTTGTAAATGCAGACATTAACTAAATAACAAGTTCTTTGTTCTTTTAAATCACAAAGAGGACAATCAGCAACTAAAATAAATTTCTTTAATCCTGAGGTTAATTCACTTAAATTACAACCTTGACTTTTCATAAGTTTGTATTCTTCTTTTCCTTTGCCATCATGACACTTTTTGTAATTCAAATAAAAATTAATATATTCACTATCCAATGGGGCAATTTCTTTATTGAAAGAATAAGCTGTTTTAAACTTTTTATCTGGATCTATTAAATAAAAATTAATTCTCCCATAACCTTTACCTTTATTGATAATCAAAAATTCTATAATTTGTGGGGAATGCCAAAAAGTCCAATTTTTTAAATGATTAACCTGAACTAAATTCGCATTACATAAAAATTTACTGCGATCAATAATTCCAAATTCTAATGCAGGGATTGGAGGAGAATATGATTCAATTTGAAATTCTAAAGATTTCCAAGAAGTAAACGCCATAATTAAAGTTCCCATACAAAGTAAAAATGTAATAATTACAAGAGAGATATTCGCGATATAGATATCTCTTGATTGTTTTAATTGTTTTTTCTGCCATTCCCTATAAGAATGTTCTTTTTCTTTCTCATCCAATTTATTTTCAATACTTTCTCTTAAATTTTGTAATCCAAGAGCAGAAATTTTTCCTTTCTCTCTATAAGGTTGTTGCAATATCTCTAAATGTTTCCTTTTTATTTTTTTCCTTAATCTCTTAGGAGTTTCTCTTAAATTATTGGGATGATTGTCTATCCAAAAATCAATTAACTCTAAAACTTCTTGGAATGAAATATTGTCTCGCCATATAAATTTATCTTTTTTCATTTTTATAAATTCTCATTTATATTTTTTCATTCCTAAATCAAAATCTTTATTACACTTATTACAATGCATATTCTCTGATTGAAACATAAGGTACTCCTTACTTTTGCATAAAGGACAAATTGCCTCTTTTCTTACTTGTTCAATTGTTTTCATCTTCATCTTCTCCTAAATTTAATTATGCCTCTTGGACTTTAATAAATCTCTTGATTTATACATAAAATATGCAATTTATAAAAGCGTTCTTATTATTTAAACATTTATTTCTTCATCCACTTATAAAACAATAACCAGAATACAGCAAAATAAATTAAAAAGAATATCATGCCAGTATAACTATGATAAAGCCCAAGAGCAATATCTTCTGAAACATAAGCTCCAAAAATAAAAAGTAAAAAAACTCTTAAAACATTGGCAAAAAAAGCCCCTAAAACCGCAGGAATAAAAATCAAAATTGCCTTAACTTTATTTAACTTTTTCCAATCCAAAAATACCCCAAACAAATAAAGACTTGCAAAAATAAATATGGAATAAATCCCAGAACAAGCTTCCCCAATTGTCGCAGTAAAACTCCCTAACTGCAATGTAGAAGCCCCGATTATATGAACATCAGAAATTATTAACTTTAATAAAAAATAAACAACCTCCAGGACAACCAAACTAAAATAAACCCACAAACTCCAAACAAGATTCATTAAAGAATAAACTATTATTCCAAAGATAAGAAAATAAAATAATTCTGTCTTAAACTTTTTTAAAAAATCTTTTATAAATTCCAAGCCAAAAACTCCCAACCCCAAGAAAATAAATATTGATAAAAATAAAGCATGGATTAAAACAATATTAATTAAGCTTATACTAATCAAAGATATATTTATCTCCAGAATATAAAACCCAATCACACAAGCAAGAGAAACCAACAAGAAGAAAATATTTTTCTTTTTATATTCATAACTTTTTAATTCCAAAATCCTTTTTCTGTATAATAAAATAAACCCTAAAATAGAAAACAAAAAAATCTTTCCCATTCCCCCATAAATAAATATCTTAAAACCATAAAGCAACGAAGAGGCAACAATTTTCTGACCTATGATTAAAGAAATCAAAATAAACAAACTAACAAATATGCCCGACTTAATTAAAAACTGTCTAAATCCTTTTTCCATAAAATAACCTACTCTTAACAATATTTAAAATTATCATATCCAATAACTTTTCTCAATAATAAATATGTCCAGAATTAAATGAATAATAACCCCAGACAGTATAATAAGAGAACCTAAACTTAATTTATAAAATTTCTTTTTAGTTATCTTCTCTAATTTATATCTCCAAAATAAAATAACTAAAACAAACAAACAAATAATAGAGTAAGAAAAAAATTAATCAGATTAAAAAAAAAAATACAAGTTTGAATAACTAAAAAATGATAAAAACAAAATATTAACCTAAAAAATATCTAGATAAT
>CBDVES010000073.1:0-3948 GCA_965373065.1 uncultured archaeon
ATTATTTCAAGGATATCAACTTCATTGTCGGTGTTTGTGTCTGCTGGGGAGCAGATTGATTGACCAGAATTATAAAGTTCTAAAACCTCTCCAGAACTTAAAGCATAATTGTAAATCCTGACTTCGTCTATTGCTCCGTTGAACCATCTTCCATCTATATATTCATTTCCTATTTTGAAATCAATATTTATAGTAGCTGTGCCTGCATTCCCACTATCTTTCTCAACACCATCTAAATATAACCTGAAATTATCTGAACCTGAACCAGCTAAAGTATAAGATGCATGATGCCATTCTCCGGTATTTACAATGCCTGAGTGTAATTTATCTCCAGATTCACTATGCACAGTAACCTCGTTGGGATAGCTTAATCCTGTTCCTTCAACTTTAAAGTGAAAAACTCCTCCTGCCCAATCTGTATGAGAAACTAATGGGTTATTTTGTGTCCAAGCACCAGAATCTTTAAACCATACTCCAATAGTTGTTGCACTGTGTGTTCCCATATCTGGTAAATCAACATAATCACCGACGCCATTGAACAAAAGCGCTTCCCCAATTTGTCCCTGCGTTGAAACAGCCCCATAAATTGTTCCGTGGTTGCTATTGCCTGATTTATCAAAGAGTGTGGTGCCACTGATGTCTGCTGAATCCATTGTGTAGTGGGCAATTAGTTCATTTGTCGTCGTGCATACATCACAGCAAACCTGCCCAGAGCAGTCAGCGTCGTATTCTGGGTGGGGTCCTGATTCACAGGAAGAACAGCAACGGTGACCAAGGGATTGGCAGGTTGGAGTTGTGCCTCCTGTAAAAACAAATGCTCCTATTTCCCAGCCAGTTCCGTAGTCATTTTGATTTAGCGTGTTTACATAGATAGGATCGCCAAGATTAGGGTCTGGATTAGAGGTATGAAAATTAGTATTACTATTGAGAGCATCATCATAACCTGTGCCTAAATTAACGCCATTATCTATTGCTGAAGAACCAGTTTGTATAGAACAATCCAATGTTGTAAAATCATTCATAGTAAAGGTTGGGGATCTCCAGATGCTTTTTGGAAAATTTGGATCACCAGTTTGGTCATGTGCCCCTGACCAGATGCCAGAAGGAGGAGTATCTCCAGCCCATACATTATAATCAATATCCCAGTTATTTAAAGGATCACTCCAAACCACAGCATGCCCGGAATCTGCATGTTTAGAATATGCTATATTATTCTTCACATAAACATTGTTATCTACTCTATCACCATTGTTGCTTATCATAAAATTATAAGAATTATCTATTAGTATATTATTATATATCCAAATATTATCTACTATATAATCTGGGTTTGGACAGTACATACGAATACCAGCATAGGTGTTAATTACGATATTGTGATGAATTTTACAGTTGTAAGTACTAAAGTGTTGCATTGAGTTGTCTTCAACCCCTACGACGATCCCCGAGCCGTGCCAGCCGGATAGCATTTCATAGTCAGTCTCACTAGTCCCTACAACCATATTGTAAGATATTTCGGAGTCATGTTGGGCATTCAGATAAATATGGGTAGATCTAACATCTACAACTAAGTTATATTGAACCGTGGAGTAGTCACCAACATCTATACCCTCGCCTTGCTGATTGTATACATAGTTATATTTTGCCACACCATAATTTGTCTGGGCAAGCCTTATTCCTCCATTAGGCCAAAGCTCCTCAGTTAACCTCCTCATTCCTCCTCTTGAACATTCATTGTAAAGTGCTGTTCCATGATCGGCATTATAGAAATGAATGTTTGTCCTATATGTGTAATCTATCTTACAACGCTGAACAGTACCATAATCAGCATAATTATGCTGAATACCATTACCAGCCGATCTTTTTATATAGATATCTTGTATAGTAACATAGTCATAATCTGGATTAACTTTTATTAGTGCATCATGTTCATTCGATGGATAAATATTTTCACCATCAATCATTGGTTTGCCGTCACTATTAACTCCAATGATTTCATTTCCGCTGTCCATGTAATAGGCGCCGATAACAACATTATTTTCTGCTGTTCCTGTCCAGTCAACATTTATGTTCTGTCTTGTCCATGCCCCACCGCACTTCAAAAATACATCGTCTCCTGTCTGAAAATTAAAACTGTTCACTTTTGACAGTGTTTTCCATGCAGTCGCGTCGCTTAATCCGTCAAGATTATCATTGCCGTCTGTCTTGACATAATACTCCGCCGCCTGAACCAAACCCATCCCCGCGAATAAAAACAAAACCATCACTATTAAAATTATTTTATTTATCATTCCTCTTTTTTTATTTTTTAAACTTATAAATTTTATTTTTTCTTCTTTTTTATCTCCTCAATTTTATCTTCTGCTTTATTTAAAAAAATAACAATCCCAATAATAAAAACAGGCAAACCATAAATTAAAACAGCAAAAGAAGTAAAAAAAGAAATTCCAATTAAAACCAATCCTGCAATAATCATCAACCCTCCAGTTATTGTTCTGCTTAATGTATTCATAAAAAAATAAATTAAAACAAGTTAATAAATTTATCTAAAAATTATTTTTATTGATTCTATCAATCTCCCGTCTTCAAATAAGGACACTTACTTTCATTTACTTTTTTATCTAAAACAGCCCTTATAAATTCATTGCATGAATTAAATCCGCATTTGCCACAGTTCAGATTAGGAACTTTTGCTTTTATTTTCTTAGCACTATTAAAGTGTTTGAGTGTTTCTGCTGAATCAATAATTTTATTTCCATAACAATAACCACATATTGCCGTGGGCATTGGGTGTCTTAATGTTAATTTTTCTTTTGTTTCTAAACTTTTCCTTATTGAACTTGCTATATCTATTGCCCCTTCTCCTGTCAACCCGTTAGCTTCAATAATGGAAGTTTTTTTATTGACCTTTAAAACCTCTGCCCTGAAAATTTCTCTTTCTGCCTGGGAAATTAAATCTCCCTTGGTCACAACAACCAAATCTGCATGTGTCAGTAAAGGGCCATAACCAGAAGGTTTGCCAGACAAAATATTCAAAACATTTATTGCAAGTCCTTCATTTATATACGGAGAGCACCTCAAACAAAGCCCGGCTGTTTCCATTAAAATAACATCCTTGTCTTTATGCCTCTCAATAATTTTCGGAATTTCCAACGCAGCATAATGGTCAGGACAAATATCCCCGGAAATTCTTTTTTCAGTGCTTATGCCAAATTTTTCTTTTATCAATAAATCATCTTCAGTAAATAAAACATCAAATTTCACATAATGAATTTTCAAATCCTTTAATTCCTGGATTACAAATTTAATCATGCTTGTTTTCCCGCTTCCCGGAGTTCCGCCAAAAATTATTATTTTCATTTTAATTTACATGAGTGCATTTTAATTTTAATTTTTCAATTTGTTTGCCGTCTCTAACATCCTCTCTTATATCTAACACATAATTATTCATCCATAAAAGATAGTTCGCAATTTCTTTTTCTTTAATTGAGGTATGAATAATCTTGTTTATCGCTCCATTTTTCATCACAAACCTTTTATCTGTATCTAATGCAAGAATCGGGTCATGGGTCACTAAAAAAACAATCTTCCCTTTTTTAATTAACATCTCAAGTGCTTTTTTTATTCTTATCCCGGCGTTCTCTATTTCATCAATTAAAATAATCGGGGATTCGCTGACATGCGCAAGGTCTGCCACCATCAAGGCTCTTGACTGCCCCCCTGACAAAATAAGCAAATTTACATCTTTCTCAATCTTCTCACCAGTTACAGTATTTGCATCATTGATTATTTTCTCAATTAATTTTTCAGTGCCCTCTTCTGTTTGATATTTCCCTCTTATTTCTATATGTGTTTTTAAAAAATTATAAACACTGGCATCAGTCATAAAATTCATATGTTGCGTGAGATAACCAATTATCTTTTTAGTTGGATCAAATTTAAACTTCC
>CBDVES010000074.1:0-3865 GCA_965373065.1 uncultured archaeon
ACCATAAAGTTTATAAATCAAATCTCTGTGAGTATTTCACAGAAAACAAAGGTTTTCTGATAACTAAATATATAAAATGAAAATGAATACAAAAAACCTTATGGTTCCTTTTGTTGCAATTGTGACAGCTTTATTTTTAGTCGCTACAGTGAGTGCATATACTGTTACTGGCGATTTAATAGTGGCAAATTCAGAATCTGTAAAAGTTGATGGAATCTATGTTGATACATGTAATAATGATCCTATTAGTGTTATTGCCGGTGAAACAATTACTGTAAAAGTATATTTCACCTCAGATGTTGATGACACTGATGTTACAGTAGAAGTAGAGATTGAAGGCGAAAAAGTAGATATTGATGCTATTACTAAGTCTTTTGATGTTGAGGAATGTTACAAATATAAGAAAACATTATCTATCAAAGTTCCTTATGAACTTAAAGATGAAGTTAGTGATGACTTGACTCTTAACATTGAAATCGACGGTAAAGAGTATAAAACAGAAATAGAAGACATTGCATTGAGGGTTCAAAGACCTTCATACAACACAGACCTTAAGTCAGTTAGTGTGCCTCAAACTGTTGATGCTGGTGAGACATTCCCGGTTGATATTGTTTTGAAAAACATTGGTTACAATGACTTGGACGATGTGTATGTAACTGCAAGTATGTCTGCATTAGGTGTTGAAAAAACATCTTACTTCGGAGACTTAGTCGCTATAGAATGCTGTGATGATGATCCTGATTGCTGTGATGAAGATGCAGAGGACACTGTCAGCGGAAGACTTTATTTGAAAATTCCGTATGATGTTGAAGCTGGAGTTTACACACTTGAAATCGAAGTTTCAAACGACGATACAATTAATACTGTAGTCAAACAAATTGTTGTTGAAAACGACTTTGCTAATAATGTAATTGTGAGCACTTACGAGAACTCAGTTGCTGTTGGTGAAGACGCTGAATACAGTTTATTGATTGTGAACCCAACTAACAAGTTGAAAGTTTACAGAATTGTTACTGAATCAAGTGGCAGTCTTTCTTCAAACACTAACCAAGCTGTTGTTGCTGTTCCTGCTGGTTCAAGTGAAACAGTAAGGGTAATTGCAAACGCAGACTCAGAAGGAGAATACAACTTCAATGTTAATGTATTTTCCGGCGAAGAGCTTGTAAGCAAAGTTACTCTTAATCTGAAAGCAGAAGGAAGTAAAGTGACAAATCCAATTGTTATCCTGACAGTAATCCTGGCAATAATCTTTTTGGTATTGCTTATAGTTTTGATTGTCTTAGTAACAAGGAAACCTGAAAAATCAGAAGAATTCGGAGAAAGTTATTACTAAATCCTTTTTTATTTTTTATTTTTTTTATTACTTTCTCTTTTTTTTATTTTAAAGAAATAAAAATTCTTTTAATTATTTTTATAAATTCTTCCCCGTGGTCTGACTTCATTTACCAATCAACAGAACAATAACCTAATTTTCCCTTAAACTTTTTTTGTTCTTGCTTAAAATGTTTTTTACAAAGATAACTCCATCCTTTATTTTTAGGATAAACTTCTTTGTATGCTTTATTCTTGCATGTTCCTTTGTAATTACATAAAGGAACTCTTTTTTCATTTAATTTCTTATAACGAATTGTACTTTTCATATTATTTTGTATTTTTTTATAATGTTTAAATCTTTTGTTTTATCTCCCCACAAACTTCACAAAAACAAAACCAGGGATTTCTTTTTTCACAACAAACTTATTTTTTATTTTTTGAACAGCGACTAATGATTGTTCATGTCTTGAGCCAACAGGTGCTACAAGAATTCCGTTTTCTTTTAATTGAGATAAAAGTTTTTTTGGAATTTCTTTGCAGGCAGCACTTATTAAAATTCTGCTGAATGGTGCTTTTTCTTTAAGCCCGTCTGCACCATTTTTGTTATAAACTTCAATATTTTTATAATCCTTTAAATTTTGTTTTGATTTATCTGCAAGTTCTTTTATTATTTCAATTCCAAAAACTTTTCCATCTTTTCCGACAATCTCAGAAATCAAAGCCAAAACATAACCGCAACCAGAACCAACTTCCAAAACTTTTTGTGATTTTTTTAATTCAAGCAAGGAAAGCATCATTGCTATTGTGTAGGGCTGGGAAATTGTCTGGCCTTTACCAATTGGCAGCGCAGTGTCTTCATAAGCATTTGATTTTAATTCTTCGGGAATAAAATCTTCTCGTTTAACTTTTGAAAAAGCATTTAAAATTTCTTTAAAGAAACCTCGCTGTTTTAGGGATAAGAGGAGTTGTTGTTTGTTCATGCATACTCAAGCACAATTAATTATATAAATTCTTTGTATAAGTTTTAATATGAGAGGACAAATAGCAGTTCCAGGAGGTGATATTTTTTTAGTGCTTTTTGAAAAAGATGTCAAGAATTTAAATTCAGGAAAACCTATAGAATGTATTGTTAGTTATGAAAATAAAGATTACGCTGAAAAAACAATAAAATTAATAGTCAAGGATAAAATAATTAATAGACAAGGTAAATTTATTGGTGAAGGTTATTTTGTGAGGGAGTATCCCCAAAATAAATTTTGTGGAGATGTTAAAAAATATGATATTGCAATCGACAAAAATAGATTTATAGGATTAAAAGATAAAGGTTATATTGGAACAAGAAGGGGAAGTTCAAGACTTGAAATTGTATCTTATAAACAATTGGAAAAGAAATAAAAAAATTAAAACCTCAAAATCTTTTTTGTGTGGTCTAAAACCCTGTTTTCAAAAACCGTTGATGTTTCGCCCTCTTGTTTTTCAATTGAAAGCGAGTTCATTAATTGCGGAATCAGTTCATTAAAACCAGAAGGATTTTTCTCAGCATAAATCTTAATTGTTTCTTCCTCAACATTTTCAGAATCTTTAATTTCAGCTTCTAATTCAACTTCCTTTGTTTGCAAGTCATGCGTATTCCTCAACATAAAATATGCGTTTTTTCGCTTAACAAAATCCTCTATCTGGGAAAACTTTATGTCTGAATTTTTTCCATTTTCCAATTCCCCTTTTAATCTTAAAAGAATTATCTTATCTTCTATATCTTTTTTATTTAACTCAGAAATTATTTGCTCTGTTGCCAAAAGCGCGTTTCTGACTTCAATCTCAATAGACACAACATCCTTGATTTTTAACTCTACTTTTTGCAGGGGATTTTCTAATTCTGTATCAACAATATAAAAACTCCCATATTTTAAATCTTCAAGTTCCTGAAAATTGTTTGGAAATACCGGACCAGGATAAACAAAATTTTGGTATTGGAAATCCATATGCAAATGTCCAAGAGCATAATAATCTGCATGCGGGAGCAAGTCTGTTTCTATGGCATCTATTGGAAGCGTGCCTTTTGCCTTGTCAATCGTGGTGTGCAGCATAAAAATCTTGAACATGCCCGGGGAATCATTTAACTTTATTTTTCTCAGGTCCTGAACTTCTAAACTTGATTTTTTTCCAGGATAACCATAAATCGCGACACCCTCGTGAATAGTGGGGTTGAGTATAATAAATTCTTCTTGCTCTTCAAAATCAGAAACATTCTTGCAAAATCCTGCCTTTTCTAAAACATCTAAAAAAGTTTTCCCGGACACAGAATAATCATGAGAACCGGCAATAATAAAACACGGGATTTTTGCTTTTTTGAGTTTCCTGAATTCAGCAAAAGTTTCCTTGAGGATTTCAATTGAAGGATAGGCAGAATCAAATAAATCTCCTGCTATTAAAACAAAATCTAATTTTTTGTTTATGCAAATCTCAATTGCTTTTTGAAAAGATTTGAAATTTAAATCCTGCATTGGCTGTTGCTTCCATACTCCAAGATGAACATCTGCAATGTGTGCAA